>JBBDQS010000001.1:0-5768 GCA_040905805.1 Egibacteraceae bacterium
GGCCGTGTCTCAGTCCCAGTGTGGCTGGTCGCGCTCTCACGCCAGCTACCCGTCGTTGCCTTGGTAGGCCGTTACCCCACCAACAAGCTGATAGGCCGCGAGGCCATCCCATAGCGGCTGACCATTTTCTCCACTGACCATGCGGTCTGTGGAGGTCATCCGGCATTAGCCATAGTTTCCCATGGTTATTCCGGTCTATGGGGCAAGTTCCTCACGTGTTACTCACCCGTTCGCCGGTCTCCCCGATCCCCGAAGGGATCGGTTCTCCCTCGACTTGCATGTGTTAGGCGCGCCGCCAGCGTTCGTCCTGAGCCAGGATCAAACTCTCCATTAGAGATCGTCAACTCCGAGCCGAAGCCCGGATGCCTTCAGATCCGTGGATGAAGAGTCCACCGTGCGCAGGACCGCAAAGGATACGGCGACCTGCCTGGCCACGGTGAATCAATCCAGTTCAGTAACAGCTGGTTGTGTATTACTAGCTGCCCGGAACCAGTTTTTCATACGTCCGCCCAATTTCCCAGCCGAAGCTGGTCCCAAAGGCGGGGTGCATGTTGCACTGGCTTTTGGCACACTGTGCAGTTTTCAAGGAGCGGCTGCGCTCCGTTCGAGGTCCGCCGCCGGGACACCAACGTCGGTGGCAGGCGGGTCGGCTTTCGAACTACGGTCGCTTGCGAGGCCTCTCGGCCTCTGCTGTTCGTGTGGATTGGCCTGTCGGCCGCGGACTGCGGGAACGATGTGCCGTCCACTGCAGCGGGCCGCAAGTTGTCTCCCGCTGGGAGGGTCGTGAAACCCACCCGGCCTTGCTGGGAGAACTCTACTCGGTGTGTTCGTGTGGTGCAACTTGCGGCCGGTGACCGTGGGCCACCGGGAACGGCCAGCCTACCCCCATCCTGCCCGCCGGCAACCCCCAGGGCACAATTGCGGACTTTGAGCACGATCCGGAGGTGGGGCCCAGCGGCGTCTTTGTCGCGGGCGCCGAGCCTTGCCGGCGTTTCGGGTTGCGCCAAGATCGGCGACGAGACGGCAGGCGCGCGCCGGCGCTGAGCACCGCCCGTGCAGGCGCTGACCACGCAAGCCCACCGCCTGTGGCCGGGCACGTCGCCGGGCCAGCCCACCACCCCGGACGTGGTCGCGTGGCCAGGCCACATCCCCGGGCGCGTCGCCGGGCCAGCGCACCACCCCGAAAGTGGTCGCGTGGCCAGGCCACCGCGCCGGGCGGCGAGACGCTCGGGTGCGCCCGCGGATCGCCGAGCCGAGAAGACCCGCACTTTTCCGTGAGCACCTTGT
Source organism: Egibacteraceae bacterium (assembly GCA_040905805.1). NCBI lineage: Bacteria > Bacillati > Actinomycetota > Nitriliruptoria > Egibacterales > Egibacteraceae > Egibacteraceae bacterium. Next base: position 1,288 of record JBBDQS010000001.1, read on the forward strand.
GGCGGTCGCTGCGCGACCCCCCCCCCCACACCCGGCACAGCTGAGAATCGCCCTCGCAGGCTCGGGCGATTCACTGCTCAGGACCGGACGAGACGGGCGAAGCGGCGCTTGCCGGCTTGCAGGACGGCACCGGTGAGGTCGGCGGCTGCCAGCTCGGCGGTGGGATCGGCCAACGGGGCGCCGTCCAGGCGGACCGCGCCCTGGGTCACGAGCCGACGGGCCTCGGCCCCGCTGCTCGCCATGCCGGCGGCCTGCAGCAGGCTCGGCAGGAACCACGGGTCGGTCGCCCCGAGGTCGAACTCCGGCGCGTCGTCGGGCACCGCGCGGTCGCGGAACTGGCGGTCGAAGCGGGCCTCGGCCCCGGCTGCGGCGTCGGCCCCGTGGTAGAGGGTGACGATCTCACGGGCAAGGCGCCGCTTGGTCGCGCCCGGGTGCAGGTCCCCGCCGGCCAGGCCGGCGTCGATGCGCGCGACCTCGTCGGGGTGCACGTCGGTCACCAGCCGGAAGTACCGCACCATCAGGCTGTCCGGTATCGACATGACCTTTCCGAACATGTCCGGGGCGTCGTCATCGACATCGATGGTGTTGCCGGCGGTCTTCGACATCTTCGCCTGCCCGTCGGTGCCCTCCAGCAGGGGCATCGTGAGCACCACCTGGGGGTCCTGGCCCGCGTCGGACTGCAGGTCCCGGCCCACCAGCAGGTTGAAGGTCTGGTCGGTCCCGCCGAGCTCCACGTCGGCACGGACGGCGACCGAGTCGTGCCCCTGCAGCAGCGGGTACAGGAACTCGCTGACGGCGATCGGGCGCCCCTCACGGTGGCGGGCGGCGAAGTCCGCGCGCTCCAGCATGCGGGCCACCGTCATCTGCGCGGTCAGGCCGAGCACGTCGGCCATGCCGAGGCGTTCGAGCCAGTCACGGTTGTCGACCACCTCCAGTCGCTCGGCGAGCAGCACCCGGCGTGCCTGGTCGAGGTACGTCGCGGCGTGGTGGGCCACCTCGTCGGCCGACAGCCGGGGACGGGTCACCGAGCGCCCCGACGGGTCGCCCACCCGCGCGGTGAAGCCGCCGATGATGAGCACCGCGGTATGGCCGAGACGCTGGAAGTCGCGCAGCTTGCGCAGCACGACGGTGTGCCCGATGTGGATGTCGGGGCTGGTGGGGTCCATGCCGAACTTGACCCGCAGGGGGGCCCGATCCCCCGCCGCGACCTGCTCGAGCTTGCGCTCCAGCTCGCCGGCCGGCAGCGCCCGGTCGGCGCCGTCGAGCAGGATCTTGGACTGTTCGGCAACGGTGAGCATACGGCCCAAGCCTATGCCAGCCGCCGATGCGCCTTGTACGGGGAGGCCCAGCGCGACCCGGGGACGACGAACCGCCAGGCCACCTCGGCGGCGGCGGCGACGCCGGTGCGGGCCGTCGTGGCGACGTCCGGTCGCGCGCCGTCGTCAGCGAGGTGCAGGGCCGGCGGGGCGTGCCCGGGGCGGGCGCTGAGGTCGGTGCCGCTCCACCTGCCGTCCAGGCCGTAGGCCTGGGCGAGGCGCGCCGGCCCCCGCAGCAGCTCGCGGTCGGCCCGGCCGCCTCGCCGGGCGCGCATGACCTCCTGGCCCTCGAGCGGCTCGGCGGCGCGCAGCAGGCACCCCTGGCCATGGCCGGTGGTACCGGTGACGACGTTCAGGCACCAGTGCATCCCGTAGGTGAAGTACACGTAGGCGTGACCGGGGGCCCCGAACATGGGGGCGTTGCGGGCGGTGGGGCCCCGGAAGGCATGGCTTGCGGCATCCTCCTGGGTGTAGGCCTCGACCTCGACGATACGGGCCACCAGCAGCCCGGGCTCGTCCGAGTGCACGAGCAGCTTGCCGAGCAGCTCCGCCGCCACCGCGGGAGCCGGCCGGGCGTAGAACGCTCGCGTGAGCGGGGTCATGGGCTCGGCGTCCGCGTCACCGGCGTCGCTTGGCGGCGACGAACTCCAGCAGGCCGTCGAGGTCCCGGCAGTTCAGGACGTCGCCCGGGGTCGCCCACCCGCGCTGGGCCGTCGCCACCCCGTAGGGCAGGTTGTCGAGGTCACCGACCGCGTGGGCGTCACAGGAGATCGCGAGCGTCGCCCCGGCCTGGACAGCGCGGCGGACCAGGTCCCCCCCGAGGTCGAGGCGCCGCGGCGACGCGTTGATCTCCAGGGCCGTGCCGGTCTCGACGGCGGCCTCGGCGATGGCAGTGAAGTCGACCTCGTACCCCGGTCGGATGCCGATCTTGCGCCCGGTCGGGTGCCCGATCACGTTGACCGCGGGGCTCTCCATGGCGCGGATGATGCGCGCGGTCTGCTCCGCGGCCGGACGCCGCATCAGGCTGTGGACGCTGGCCACCGTGAAGTCGTAGCCGAGCAGGAACTCCGGGTCGTAGTCCAGCCCGCCGTCGCCCCCGATGTTGAGCTCGGCGCCGTGCAGGATGCGCATCGACGGGTACCGCTCGGCGAGCCGGGCGATCTCCGCCCGTTGCGCGAGCATGCGCTCGCGCGACAGCCCGTTGATCGTCAGGTCCTCGGCGTGGTCGGTCACGGCCCAGTAGGCGTAGCCGCGGGCCGCGGCGGCGTCGAGCATCTCCATAAGGGTGGCTTTGCCGTCGCCGGACCAGTCGCTGTGCCCGTGCAGGTCACCCCGGACGTCGGCCACGGTCACCACGGTCGGCAATGCGCCGGACGCCGCGGCCTCGACCTCGCCGGTGTCCTCCCGCAGCGGCGGGGGGACCTCCGCCAAACCGAGGGCGGCGTAGACCTCGGCCTCCGACGCCCCGGCCACCCGCCGCCCGCCGTCGCGCTCGAACAGCCCGTACTCGCTGAGGGTCACCCCCTGCCGGACGGCGCGTTCGCGGATCCGCACGTTGTGCGCCTTGGACCCGGTGAAGTAGACCAGTGCGGCACCCCAGGCGCCCGGCTCGACGACCCGCAGGTCCGCCTGCAGACCCCGGACGGTCAGCACGCTCGTCTTCTTCTCCCCGGCGGCCAGGACCTTGACCACCAGCGGGGACTCCCGCAGCGCCGCGTGCACGTGGCCCGGGTCGTCGCTGGCGACGAGGACGTCGATGTCGCCCACGGTCTCGCGCATGCGCCGCAGGCTGCCGGCGTACGCGGCGTGGACCACGCCGGGGAGGGCCCGCAGCCGCGTAACCAGCTCCACCGCGATGCCGATCGCGTCCGCAGCAGGCATCCGGTCGCTGTCCTTCGCGCCCATCCGCTCGATGGCCTCGCGCAGGTTGTCTTCGGTCCGGGCGCCGAGCCCGGGCAGGTCGCGCAGCGCCCGGGCCTCGATCGCCGCCCGCAGCCCCTCCAGGGAGTCGATGCCGAGCTCGTCGTACAGCTGCTTCGCGGTCTTCGGGCCCAGGCCGGGGATACGGATCAGCTGCAGCAGGCCCGGGGGCAGGTCGCCCCGCAGCTCCTCCAGCATGCCGATGCTCCCGGTCTGCAGGTACTCGGCGACCTTGGCGGCGGTGGACTTGCCGATGCCCTTCAGGCCGGCGATTTCCTGGGGCTCGAGCGTCGACAGGTCGACTGCGGCAGCCGCGATCACGCCTGCCGCCCGCTCGTAGGCGCGGACGCGGAACGCGTCCTCCCCGCGCAGACGCAGCAGGGTGGCGATCTCGGTGAAGCGCGCGGCGACGTCCTCGTTGGTCCAGCTCATGGGTGAGGATGCTACGTCGACAGGTGCCGCAGGCACGGCTCAGGTCTAGGATGCCCGGTGGCCGGGGGTCGCCGAGGTGCCGGCGGAGGCGAGCCCAGCCGTGCCGCGGGTGACGACGTGCAGCGAGGTCATGGAGGTTCGACAGTGGAGTCGTCGGGGAGGTCGCAGTCCGCGCCGCGTGTGGGGGCCTGGGCCCGCACCGGCTCGCTCGTGGGCGTGGTGGCGGTCAGCGACGAGGACGGGGTCACGCTGTACGACCCGGGCAGCCGGCGGATGGCGCGCGTGTCCCCCGCCGAGGTCACCCCCGTGGAAGCGGGCGCGGTCACCGTGTCCGTGCACGTCGACCTGCCGATCCCCCACGGGCTGGCCGGCGACGCCCTGGCGCGTTGGGTCGCCAGCCTGACCGACGAGACGATCCGCGACCGCGCCCGAGCCGCCCTGGACGAGGCCGGCATCGACCAGGCGGTCGCGCTGCCCGAGGTGCGCCTGGAGGTGCAGGCGGCGGCCACGAGCGGCGCGCTCTGCCTGTGCGGCGCGCGCACCCCCGCACCGGACGGTGCCAGCCTCGCCTGCGACCAGTGCGGCCGGGAAGCCGTGGCCCCACCGGCCCGCTCGGACACCGGCGACGTCCTCGGCCTCGATTTGAAGTAGGGCCGTCCACGCCTCAGTCTCCATGGCGGTCCGGCGCGACCGCCACACCCGGCACAGCAGCGCATCGCCCTCGCAAGCTCGGGCGATCCTCGCCTCAGTCTCCATGGCGGTCGCGGCGCGACCGCCACACCCGGCACAGCAGCGCACCGCCCACGCCAGCAA
>JBBDQS010000001.1:5778-65890 GCA_040905805.1 Egibacteraceae bacterium
GGGGGGCGCCCGGGGGGGGGGGGGGCGGGCCCCCCCCCCCCGCGGCCGGGTCGGTGAGGTCCGCCGGGGCGTCGGCCAGCGCCGGGAGCGCCCCGGTGAGCGCGGCGGCATCCAGATCGACGATGTCGATCCCCCGCCGCTCGCAGTCGGCCACCAGGGCACCGACCTGCTCGTGGGCGGTGCGGAAGGCCGTCCCCCGGCGGACGAGCTCCTCGGCGAGGTCGGTGGCCAGGGCGAAGCCGCCCGCCGCCGTGCCGGCGAGGCGATCCCGGTCGAACCACAGCGACGCCACGGTGCCGGCCATCGCCGGCAGCGCCAGGTCCAGCGTGTCGACCGCGTCGAAGAGCGGCTCCTTGTCCTCCTGGAGGTCCCGGTTGTAGGTCATGGGCAGCCCCTTCAAGGTGACCAGGAGGCTGACGAGGTCCCCGATGAGGCGCCCCGTCTTGCCGCGTACCAGCTCGGCCACGTCGGGATTGCGCTTCTGCGGCATGATCGAGCTGCCCGTGGAGAACGCGTCCCCCACCCGCGCCCACCCGAACTCCGCGGAGCTCCACAGCACGATCTCCTCGCCGATGCGGGACAGGTGCACCCCGAGGAGCGCGAAGGCGGCCAGCAGCTCCACGACGAAGTCCCGGTCGGACACGGCGTCCATCGAGTTGTCGGCCGCGCCGGCGAAGCCGAGGGCTGCGGCGTAGCGGGCAGGGTCCAGACCAAGCGTCACGCCAGCCAGGGCACCCGCGCCGAGGGTGGACACGTCGGCGCGGCCGAGGGCGTCGGTGACCCGCCCGGCGTCGCGGTCCAGCGCCCACCCGTGCGCCAGGAGATGGTGGGCGAGCGTCACCGGCTGCGCCCGCTGCAGGTGGGTGTACCCGGGCGCGAGCCAGTCCAGGGTCTGCTCCGCCTGTTCGACCAGTGCGGTCTGGACCGCACGGATGCCCGCGACGATGCGCGCACCCGCGTCCTTGCAGTACAGCCGCAGGTCGCTCGCGATCTGGTCGTTGCGGCTGCGGCCGGCCCGCAGGCGCCCGCCCGCGGGACCCGCCAGGTCGATCAGGCGCCGCTCGACCGCGCCGTGCAGGTCCTCGTCGGTCGCCAGGAAGACGAAGGCCTCCGCCGCGAACTCCGCCGTGATGGTCTGAAGCGCCGTGCGGATGGCCGCGTGGTCGGACTCGTCGATCAGGTCGAGGCGGGCCAGCTCGTCGGCGTGCGCCCGCGAGCCCGCCAGGTCGTAGGGCCAGAGGCGCACGTCGAAGTCGACCGACCGGCCGAGCCGCCACGCGGCATCCGCGGGCGGTTCGCTGAACCGCGCGCCCCAGAGCTTGCCCTCAGCCACTACAGGTGGCCCTGGCGACGCGACCACACCTTCGTCGGCAGCCCCCACAGCTTCACGAAGCCGACAGCCTGGGTGTGGTCGAAGCGGTCGCCCGCGTCGTAGGTCGCCAGGTCGTGGTCGTACAGCCCGATCTGGCTGCGGCGGCCGGCCACGGAGGCCGAGCCCTTGTGCAGGCGCATGCGCACCTCCCCGGCGACGTAGCGCTGGGTCACCGACACGAAGGCATCCATCGCCGTCTTCAACGGGGTGAACCACAGGCCGTTGTAGATCAGCTGGGCGTAGCGGCCCTCCATCCCGCGCTTCTCCTGCGCCAGCTCCTGCTCGAGGCAGAGGTCCTCGAGGTCGCGGTGCGCGGTCAGGATCGTCATGGCGCCGGGGCACTCGTAGATCTCACGGCTCTTGATGCCGACCAGGCGGTCCTCGACCATGTCGATGCGTCCGACGCCGTGGGCGCCCGCACGCCCGTCGACCTCCGCGATCAGGGCCGCCAGGTCCAGCTCCTTGCCGTCCACGGCGACCGGCAGGCCGTCGCGGAACGTCAGGGTCAGCTCCTCGGCCTCGTCGGGGGTGTCGGCGGCCCCGGCGGAGCGTTGGTAGACCTCCTCGGGTGGCGACTCCCACGGGTCCTCGAGGATCCCGCACTCGGCGGTGCGGCCCCACAGGTTCTCGTCGATGGAGTACGGCGAGGACTTCTTGACCGGGATCGGGATGTGGCGCTCCTCGGCCCAGGCGATGGCGTCGTCGCGCGTCAGCCCCCACTCGCGGATGGGCGCCTCGACCGTGAGGTCGGGGGCGATCGCCATGGCGGTGACCTCGAAGCGCACCTGGTCGTTGCCCTTGCCGGTGCAGCCGTGACCGATGGCCTTGGCGCCGGTCTCGCGCGCGATGCGCACGAGGTGGTCGGTGATCAGCGGTCGCGACAGCGCCGACACCAGGGGGTACTTGCCCATGTAGAGCGCGTTGGCCGCGATCGCCGGAGCGACGTAGGTCTCGGCGAACTCCGTGCGCGCATCGACGACGACCGACTCCACGGCGCCGCAGTCCAGGCCCCGCTGGCGGACCCGGTCCATCTCGCCGGGCTGGGCCTGGCCGACGTCGATCGCGCAGGCGACGACGTCGTAGCCCTTCTGCTCGGAGAGCCAGCGGATGGCCACGGACGTGTCGAGTCCTCCGGAGTAGGCCAGGACGAGTCGTTGTCTGCTCATGGAGTCTGCTCCTTGATGGCGGTGAGGCGGTCGGCGATAGCGCGGCCGGTGGTGCCCTCGGCAGCCACGACCAGCAGCGTGTCGTCGCCCTGCACGGTGGCCAGGATCCCCGGAAGGTCAGCCTGGTCGATGGCGCTGGCGACCGCACTGGCCGCACCCGGCGGTGTGCGCACGACCGCCAGGTTGGCGCTGGCTTCGACGGAGGCGACGAACTGGCGCAGGATCTGCGCCAGCCCCCCCGCCTCCGGCAGTGCGTAGGTGACCCGGCCGTCGGCGCCCCGCACCTTGCCGATACCGAGCTCGTCGAGGTCGCGGCTGACGGTCGCCTGCGTCGCCTCGACCCCCTGCTCGGCGAGCAGCGCGACCAGCGCCGACTGGGCGCCCACGGGGTAGCGGGCGACCAGCTCGCGGATCAGCTGCCGGCGCCGCTCGCGCGTGGTCACGACCGCTCACCGGCCTGGTCGCCCGTGCGGCCCCCCGAGCCGTCACCGAGCAGGAACGCCAGCAGCGCCTTCTGGCTGTGGAGGCGGTTCTCCGCCTGGTCCCAGACCGCGCTCTGGGTGCCGTCGAGCACCTCGGCGGTGATCTCCTCGCCGCGGTGCGCGGGCAGGCAGTGCAGCACGAGCGCGTCCGGGCGGGCGGCCGCCATCACGGGCGTCCCGACCTGGAAGGGCCGGAACAGCAGCAGCCGCTCGGCCCGCTCGGCCTCCTGGCCCATGGACGCCCAGACGTCCGTGTACACCACATCGGCGTCACGGGCGGCCTCCAGCGGGTCGTCGGTGACGAGGATCTCGCCACCGGTCCCCGCAGCCATGGCCTGGGCCGCCTGCACGACCTGGGGGATCGGGGCGTAGCCCGGCGGGGTGCCCACCGCCACGCGCATCCCGCTCATGGCGCCCGCCCGCAGCAGGGAGTGGGCCACGTTGTTGCCGTCGCCGAGGTAGGCGAGCGTGAGGCCGGCCAACCGGCCCTTGTGCTCACGGATGGTCTGCAGATCGGCGAGGGCCTGGCAGGGGTGGGCGAAGTCGGACAGCGCGTTCACGACCGGGACCGAGCCGTGGGCGGCCAGCGTCTCGAGGCGCGACTGCGCGAACGTGCGCACCACCAGGGCGTGCACGTAGCGGGACAGCACCCTCGCGGTGTCCTCCACCGTCTCGCCACGGCCGAGCTGCAGCTCCCCGGCGCTGAGCACGACGGTGTGGCCGCCGAGCTCGGTGGTGGCGACCTGGAACGACACCCGGGTCCGGGTCGAGGGCTTCTCGAAGATCAGGGCGACGGTGCGTCCGGCCAGCAGCGACGCGTGCGCCGGTGGGGGCGCCTGCCGGCGGGCCTTGAGCTCGTCGGCGAGGTCCAGCACGTGGGTCAGCTCGTCGCCCGCCAGGTCGTCGACCGTCAGGAAGTGGCGGATCGTCATGACCGGCCTGCCTGCACGTCGTCCAGCGCCCTGCGCAGGCGCTCGACCAGCTCATCCAGGTCGGGGTCGGTGAGCACCAGCGGGGGCGCCAGCCGGACGATGGCGGGCGCGACCGCGTTCACCACGAGGCCGTGGCGCAGCGCGGCGGCCGTGACCGCCCCGGCGGCCGGCCCGTCGAGGACCAGTGCCTGCAGCAGGCCGCGACCGCGCGTGCTCGCCGCCAGCGGCGAGGCGGCGGCGAGCCCCGCCAGCCGCGCGGCCAGCTCCGCGCCGAGCGTGGCGGCCCGGGCGACCAGGCCCTCATCCTCGATGGTGCGCAGCACGGCCAGCGCGGCCGCGCAGACGACCGGTCCCCCGCCGAAGGTCGTGGCGTGGTCGCCCGGTCCGAACACCTTGCCAGCCTCTCCCACGGCGACCACCGCGCCGATGGGCAGGCCGTTGGCCAGGGCCTTGGCGAGGGTCACCACGTCGGGTGCGACCGGTGACGCCGGTGGCGCCGGTGGCGCCGCCCGCGTCTGCTGCCAGCCGTACCAGGCACCGAGGCGCCCCAGGCCCGTCTGGACCTCGTCGGCGATCAGCAACGCACCGACCCGGTCGCAGGCCGCGCGGGCGGCCTGCCACATCGGGTCACCCACCGCGCGCACGCCGCCCTCGCCCTGGACGGCCTCCAGCAGGACCGCGCTGGTGCGCTCGGTGACGGCGGCATCGAGCGCCTGTGGGTCGTCGTGGGCGACGTGGGTGACCCAGTCGCCGAGCGGTTCGAACGGCTCGTGCTTGGCCGGGTTGCCCGTGGCCGCCAGCGTGGCCAGCGTCCGCCCGTGGAAGCTGCCGTCGAGCGCCACGACGCCCACCTTGTCCGGGTGCTGGCGCTTGCCGTGGCGGCGCGCCAGCTTGAGCGCCGCCTCGTTGGCCTCCGCCCCGGAGTTGGCGAAGAACACCTTGCCGTCGGACCAGCCCAGCGTCTGCACCAGCCGCTCGGCCAGGAGCACCTGCGGCGCGGTGTAGTACAGGTTGGAGGTGTGCACCAGCCGCCGGACCTGGTCGGTGACCGCGTGGGCCACGGCGGGGTGCGCATGGCCGAGCGAGGTCACCGCAAGCCCGGACAGGCCGTCCAGGTAGCGATTGCCGGCGGCGTCGGTGAGCCATGCGCCGCTCCCGGCGACGAACTCGACGGGCTGGCGGGTGTAGGTGCCCATCAGGGCTGCCGCCTCGCGCGTGGCGAGGCGCGGCGCGGCCCACGTGCCGTCCGGCATCCCGCTCACCGCAGCTCCTTGGAGACCTGGGTGCCGATGCCCTCGTCGGTGAAGATCTCCAGCAGCAGGGCGTGCTCGATGCGCCCGTCGAGCAGGTAGGCGCGGTCGACGCCCCCGTCCAGGGCGGCGACCATGCTCTCGACCTTGGGCACCATGCCGGTGTGCAGCTCGCCCGAGCCGACCATCTCGCGCAGGCGCGCCGGGGCCACCTCGCTCAGCAGGGCCTGGTCACCGGTGCCGAAGTGCTCGTAGAGCCCCGGGACGTTCGTGAGGTAGATGAGCTTGTCCGCACCCAGCGCCGCCGCGATGGCTCCGGCGGCGGTGTCGGCGTTGACGTTGCGGTCCTCGCCGTCGGGCCCGCGCCCGACCGTGGCGACGACGGGGACGGCACCGCTGTCGAGCAGACCGTCCAAGACGGTGGTGTCGACGCGCTCCACCTCTCCGACCGCACCGAGCTCGGGGCCGGCGGGCCGCACCGCCAGGAGGCCGGCGTCGGTGCCCGAGACCCCGATGGCTGCGGCCCCCGCCGCGTTGATGAGGCCGACAAGGCGCGGGTTGACCTGACCGAGCAGCACCATCTTCACGACCTCGAGGGTCTGCTCGTCGGTCACCCGCCGGCCCTCGACGAAGCGGGTCTCGATACCCAGGCGGCGTGACAGCTCGGAGATCTGGGGCCCCCCGCCGTGGACCACGACGACGCGCAGGCCGACGGCTACGAGCAGGGCGATGTCGGCGGCGAAGGCCGTGTCGAGGCCCTCCCCCGTGGGGTCCTCGCCGGTGACGTGCCCGCCGTACTTGACCACGACGGTGCTGCCCGCCCACCGCGTCACCCAGGGCAGCGCCTCGCGCAGCACCCGCGCCTTCTCCTGCGCGAGGCGGGTCCTGCCGCTGAGCGTGGTATGAGGATTCATGTCGTGTACTCGGCGTTGATGGTGACGTAGTCGTGGGTGAGGTCGCACGTCAGGAAGGTGGCCTCCGACGTCCCGAGGCCGAGGTCGACGGTCACCTGCACGTCCCGGCCGGCCAGCGCGGCGGCCGCCTGGCCGTGGTCGAAGGCGGTGACGACGCCGAACCGGCAGACGGTGACCCCGCCGAAGGTGACGGCGACCCGGGCGGGCGCGAAGGGCACGGGGCACGCGCCGGCGGCCGCGAGGATGCGGCCCCAGTTCGGGTCGCCTCCCGCCAACGCGGTGCGCACCAGCACGCTGCCGGCGATGGCGCGGCCGATGGTGACGGCGTCCTCCTCGGTGCGTGCGCCGGTGACCCGCAGGCGCACGAGCTTCTTGGCCCCCTCACCGTCGCGCACCATGGACTCGGCCAGCCGGCCGCAGACGGCGGTGAGCGCCTCCTTGAAGGTCGACAGCGACGGCGGCTGGGTGGCGGTCCCCGTCGCCAACACGATCACGGCGTCGTTGGTGGACTGGCACCCATCGACGCTGATGCGCCCGAAGGTGCGGGCGACCACATCGCGCAGGCAGGAGCGCAGGACCGGTCCCTGCACCGGCGCGTCGGTCGTGATGACGGCCAGCATGGTGGCCATGGCCGGCTCGAGCATGCCCGAGCCCTTGGCCAGACCTCCGACGACACAGGCGCCGACGCTGTCCTCGACCCGCACGGCAGCTTCCTTCGGAAAGGTGTCGGTGGTCATGATCGCCTTGGCCGCCCTGCTCCCGCCCTCGCGCGAGCGTGCGGCCGCGACCTGCGGGATGCCCGCGAGCAGGGGATCACGCGCCATCGGCACGCCGATCACGCCGGTCGAGCAGACCAGGACGTCGGTGGCCTCGCAGCCGAGCGCTCGGGCGACCGCAGCGGTGGACTCCTCGGCGAGGGCCTCGCCGTCGGGGCCGGTGCACACGTTGGCGCTCCCGGAGTTCAGCAGCACCGCCCGGGCGCGTCCGTTGCCCACGTTGCGGGCGGTCAGCGTCACCGGCGCCGCCTGCACCTGGTTGGTGGTCTGGACCGCCGCGGCCGGCACGGTCCGGCCGGCATCGACGAGGGCGAGGTCGGGCTTGCCGCTGGGCTTCAGGCCCGCAGCGACGCCCGACGCGAAGATCTCCGGCGTGGCGCAGACGCCGCCGGGCAGGTCGGTCAACCGCATGGCGGGCCCTTCGCGTGCGACGTGTGCCGGCTCACGGGTACACGCCCGCGGCGCTGAGCCCGGCAGCCTCGGACAGGCCGAGCGCCACGTTGGCGTTCTGGATCGCCTGGCCGGCGGCGCCCTTCACCAGGTTGTCGATGGCGCACGCCACCGTCACCCGCCCGGTGCGCGGGTCCGAGGCCACACCGACATGCGCGGCGTTGCCGCCGGACACGTGTGCGGTGGCCGGCCACGAACCCTCGGGGAGCACCGTGACGAACGGCTCGTGGCGGTAGGCGTCGTCGAAGGCGGCACGGATGTCCTCGGGGGTGGTCCCGGGTGCCGGCCGGGCGGAGAGCGTGGCCAGCAGTCCCCGGGCCATCGGGACGAGATGGGGGGTGAAGGTGACCGCGGCCCTTTGGCCGGCGGCACGGGCCCAGCCCGCCTCGATCTCCGGGGTGTGGCGGTGACGGGGCGCGGCGTAGGGACTGACGTTGGCCACGGCGTGGCTGACGTGCAGGTCGTCGCGCAGCCCCTTGCCGGCACCCGATGTGCCCGACATCCCCGCGATGACCACGCCGGTGGGCTCGGCGACGCCCCCGAGGGGGCACAGGGCGAGCAGCGCCGCGGTCGGGTAGCAGCCGGGGTTGGCGATCAGCCGGGCCCCCGCCAGGTCCTCGCGCCACAGCTCTGGCAGCCCGTAGGTGCCCGGCGCCAGCTCCGGTGCCGTGTGGGGGAGGCCGTACCACTCCGTGAACGTGGCGGCGTCCAGGCGGAACGCGCCGGACAGGTCCACCACCAGCGCTCCCTGGTCGAGCAGCGCCGGCGCGAGCTCCAAGCTGGCCGCGTGGGGCGTGGCCAGGAACACCACGTCGCATCCGGCGAGCGCCTCGGGCTCCGACGGGGCGAGCGTCCCGGTCATGCCCAGGTGCGGGAAGACCTCGGCCAGGTCCCGCCCGGCGTTGCTCTTCGCGGCGACGGTGCGCACCTTCAGGACCGGGTGGCCAGCGAGCAGGCGCAGCAGCTCCGCGCCGCCGTACCCCGATCCCCCGACGATCCCGACGTCCACCACACGCTCCCTCATTCAGTTCGATGCATAACCATACAGCCCTAGTCGCCGTGGTGCAAACGATCTCACGCGTCGCGCCACGACCGCAGCGATCTCGAGGACCGGGAGCTCCCACACGCTAGTGCGCCCGCGGCGGCGGGGGCGACGCAGCGGCCATGAGCGACCGCCACGCACCCTGGTGGCGGGGGCGTGTCGCGCAGGGCGCGGGAAGCCTTGCCCCTTGACCTGCCACGGGGCCTTTGGTCGACGTGCCCGGCCGACTTTCCCGCGCCGGCGCGGGATTCTTCGGCCACACGGGGTAGACGGGCGACGTCAGCGGCGCAGGCTGCCGCCCACGGCGTCGGCGACGGCACGGTCGATGGCCTCGATGGCTGCGGCCTCGTCGGCGTCGGTCAGCTGGCGCTCGGCGTCGTCGAGGCGCACGCGGTAGGCCAGGCTCGTCCGTCCCGCCCCCAGCTGCTCCCCGCGGTAGACGTCGAACAGGGCGACCGCGGTGAGGCGCTCCCCCGCGCCGGCACGCACGGCCGCCTCGACGTCGGCGGCCGCCACGTCCCGGTCGACCAGCACCGCGACGTCGAAGGTCAGGCCCGGCAGCGGTGACGGCACCGACGCGGGCCGGGGACGGACCCCGCCCGCGACGAACGGCCCCAGCTCCACCTCACCCACGAGCGTGCGGGGCGGCACCTCGAACGCCGCGGCCACCCGGGGGTGCAGCTCGCCCACGACCCCGACGTCCACGCCGTCCAGGGACAGCCGGGCGGCGCGGCCGGGATGGAACGGCGCCTCGGCGGTGGGCGCGACCGCCAGCGCGTCGCGGCCCACGGCCTGGCGGACCAGGTCCACCGCGCCCAGCAGATCGTAGAGGTCCGCGGCGCGCCCGGCACGGTCGTGGCGGGGTGCGGTGAACAGCCCGCAGGCGGCCAGGCCCAGCATGGTCGGCTCGGCGGGCAGCACGGTGCCGGCGGGGCCGCCGTCGGCGCCCGGCTGGTCCCCGGTGGGCTCCAGGAAGACGTGACCGATCTCGAACACGGCCGCGTCCGGCGTCTGCCGGTTGGCGTTGTGGCGGACGACCCGCAGCAGCCCGGGGACGAGCGTGGTGCGCATGACCGCCTCCTCCTGGGACAGCGGGTTCACCAGGGCCACCGTGCGCCGTCGACGGTCGTCGGCGGGCAGGGCCAGGCTGTCGACGTCGGCGTCGGCGATGAAGGGGAACGGCATGACCTCCGTCCACCCGCCTCCGGCGAGCGCGCCACGCACGGCGCGCCGTGCGGCGTGCGCCGGGCTGCGCCGCCCGACCTGCCCGCTGGACGGCACCCGCTCTGGCACGCGGGCGTAGCCGTGCAGCCGGACGATCTCCTCGTAGAGGTCGGCCTCGCCCTGCAGGTCCGGGCGGTACGGGGGCGGGCTGACGTCCAGGTCCACGCCGGCCGGCTCGACCGTGCAGGCGATCGACTGGAGCAGTGCCGCCTGCTCGGGTCCGGTCAGCTCGATGCCGAGATGCGCGGTGGCGCGCGTCGGGCGCAGACGGATGACCGGGCGCTCGGCGGGGGCGGGGTAGTGGTCGTCGGCGGCGGTCACCGCACCGCCCGCGGAGGCGGTGATCAGCGCCACGCACCGGTCGGCGGCGATCGGCGCGCTCTCGGGGGGCACGACCTTCTCCCAGCGCCGCGAGCCCTCGGTGTGCAGGCCGTGGCGTCGCGCCGTGCGCAGCACGCTGCGGGCCTCGAAGTTGGCGACCTCCAGGAACACATCGGTGGTATCGGGGTTGATCTCGGTCGTCTCGCCCCCCATCACCCCCGCCAGGGCCACGGGGCCCTCGGCGTCGCAGATCAGCAGGTCGTCGGGATCGAGCGCCCGGTCGACCCCGTCGAGGGTGCGCATGCGCTCCCCCGCGCGTGCCGTGCGCACCTCGATCGCCGGGCCGGCCAGCAGGGCCAGGTCGTAGGCGTGGATCGGGTTGCCAGTCTCCAGCATGGCGGCGTTGGTCGCGTCGACCAGGTTCGACACCGGGCGCATCCCGGCCGCGGACAGCCGGCGCTGCAGCCACGCCGGCGACGGCCCCGACCGCACGCCGCGGATTGTGCGGGCGTCGAACCGCCGGCAGCGCTGCGCGTCGGCGATGGTCACCGGCACGGCGTCGGGCCCTGCGGAAGACCCGGCCGGCGGCCCAGGAGCCGGCGTGGCGGGCTCGGGGATCGTCAGGGCGGCCCCCGTGAGGGCGGCGACGTCACGCGCCAGGCCGTGCAGCGACAGGGCGTAGCCCCGATCGGGGGTGACGTCGATCACCAGGACGGGGTCGTCCAGCCTCAGCCACTCCCGCAGGTCGGCCCCCAGGGGGGCATCGGCGTCCAGGACCCAGATGCCCCGGTGGTCCTCGCCCACGCCCAGCTCGGCGGGGCTCGCCAGCATGCCGTTGGACACGACGCCGAAGAGCTCCTTGCGACCGACCTCGACGGCGCCGGGCAGCCGGGAGCCCGGCTTGGCCCAGGCCACCCGGTCGCCGGGGGCGTAGTTCGCCGCCCCGCAGACCACCTCGAGGGTCTCGGTCCCGTCGGACGCCTCGACCCGGTGCAGCTTGTCGCTGCCCTCCACCGCGTCCACCGAGCAGACCTCCGCGACGACCACGCCCCGGACCTCGCCGCTGGGCCGTTCGATGGCCTCGACCTCCAACCCGCCGAGGGTGAGCACGTCGGCGAGCTCGGTCGCGGGCAGCCCGGGATCGACGAAGTCGTGCAGCCACGACAGGGGTACGCGCATGCCGGTCCCTCCTCTACGCCGACAAGCTCGACAGGAACCGCAGGTCGTTCTCGACCAGCAACCGCAGGTCGGTGATCCCGTGCCGCAGCATCGCCATGCGGTCCACGCCCATCCCCCAGGCGAACCCGCGGAGCTCCTCGGGGTCGAGCCCGCCGTGCCGCAGCACGTTGGGGTGCACCATGCCCGCCCCGAGCATCTCCATCCAGCGACCCCCGTGCCACGCGTCCAGCTCGCACGACGGTTCGGTGAACGGGAAGTAGTGGGGCCGGAACCGCAGTCGCACGTCCTCGCCGAGCAGGGCACGGGCGGCGACGACCAGGCTGCCCTTCAGGTCCGCGAAGGACAGGTCTCGGTCGATGGCCAGGCCCTCGATCTGGTGGAACATGGGCAGGTGTGTCGCGTCAGCGGTGTCGGCACGGTAGACCCGACCCGGCAGCGCCGCGTAGATCGGCGGTGTCTGGGCCAGCATGGTGCGGATCTGCATGGGCGAGGTCTGCGCGCGCAGCAGCACCCCGGTCGTCTCGTCGCCGGTCGCGGGCTGGTCACGCAGACCGCTGACGTAGATGGTGTCCTGCAGGGAGCGGGCCGGGTGGTCGGGCGGCGTGTTCAGCGCGTCGAAGTGGTACCACTCGCTCTCGACCTCGGGGCCCTCGGCCACCTGGTAGCCGAGCCCCACGAGCACGTCGAGCATCGCCTCCATCGTCTCGAAGACCGGATGCAGGCTGCCCCGAGCCGGGGTGCGTGGCGGCAGCGTCACATCGACCGCCTCGGCGGCGAGCGTGACGCGATCACGCTCGGTTTCCAGCTCGGTGCGCCGGGCGGCCTCGGCGGCGTCCAACGCCGCGCGCACGGCGTTGACCTGCTTGCCGACCGCACGGCGCTCGTCAGGGTTCAACGTGCCGAGGCTGCGCTGCACGGCGGTGAGCTCGCTGCGCTTGCCCAGGGTCTCGGTCCGGGCGGCGTCGAGCCGGTCGAGGCTCGCCGCCGCCGCCAACCGCGCCAGCCCCTGCTCGCGGATGCGGTCGAGGTCGGTCATGGCGGGCACCCTACCGCCTTCACGTGCGCCGCTCCTCGATGCGCCTGGCTGTCTCCGGCACGGCCAACCCCACCAGTTCCAGCCCACCGCGGGGCAGGGTGAAGTGGAACGACGACCCCTCCCCCACCGTGCTGGCGGCCCACAGGCGCCCGGCGTGGGCGTTGACGATCCCCTTGGTGATGTACAGCCCCAGGCCGGTGCCGGAGCGGCGTTCCCCGGACCGCCGGAAGAACTTGGTGAAGATCGCCTCGAGGTGCTCCCCGGAGATCCCCTGGCCCTTGTCGGTGACGGTCACGAGCACCTCGTCGTCGTGCACCTCGCCGAGGACACCCACCGGCCCGTCGCTGTACTTGAGCGCGTTCTCCACCAGGTTGGTCACGACCTGGTCGATCTTGTCCGGATCGGCGTACAGCCGGGGCATCGCGTCCGGGAAGTCGATGACCACCCGCCCCTCCGCGCCGTCGATCGCGAACCGCCCCACGACGCGTTCGACGATCTCCGCCATGTCGATCATCTCGCGGCGCAACCGCAGGCGACCAGCGTCGATGCGGCTCACGTCGAGGAGCTCGCCGAGCAGCCGGGTGACCCGGTCCGCGTCGTCGTTCACCGTGGCGAGCATCTGGCGCTTCTGCTCGTCGGTGAACCGGTCCCACTTGGCCAGGAGCGTCTTCGTGAACCCCTTGACGCTGGTGAGCGGCGAGCGGATCTCGTGGCTGACCGTGGAGACGAGGTCGCTGCGCGCGGCGTCCAGGCGCCGGCGACGCTCGGCGCGGCGCAACGACAGGACCAGGTAGAGGCTGCCGTCGCCACCGTGGCCACGGGCCGCCGCCAGGGTGACCGGCCGGCTGCGGTCCGGGCCGAGGTGCAGCTCCAGGTCGGTCTCGGGGATGCGCGGGGCCAGACGCGTGTCGGCTTCCAGCGGGCGTGCGCAGGTCCACCAGTCCCGACCGGCCTCGTCGGTGAGCACGAGGGCCGTGGCCGCGGGTCGGCCGTCAAGCTCACCGGCGACCAGACGGGTCGCGAGCTGGTTGCAGGCCACGATACGGCCGTCGGCGCCCACCACCACGGTCGGATCGGGCAGCCAGTCGAGCGCTGCAGCGTCGGGGGGGCCGTTCACGCTGGGACCCGCGGCGCCGGGCTGCGCTGTCGCGCGGCCTCGAACACGAGCAGGGCCGCGGTCACCGCGAGGTTCAGCGACTCCGCACGGCCGCGGATGGGGATGGCGGCGACCACGTCGGCGCAGGCGAGGGCATCTGCCGGCAGCCCGTGTGCCTCGTTGCCGAGCAGCACGGCCGTCGGACGGGTGAGGTCCACCGCCGTGTACACCGTGGCGCCGCCGGCGTCGGCGGCCACGATCCGCAGGCCGTGTCGCCGGCAGGCCGCCACGACCGCCGCCGGCGGCGCGTCCGCCACCACGGGCAGGTGGAAGAGGGACCCGGCCGACGCGCGCACGGCCTTGGGGTTACGGGGATCGACGCTGCCGGTGGTGCAGACCACCGCGTCCGCCCCCGCCGCGTCCGCGGAGCGCACGACGGTGCCGACGTTGCCGGGGTCGGCGACCTGCCAGCACACCACGACGAGCACGGCGCCAGCCAGCGCGTCGTCGAGGGTGGGCGCGGGCAGCGCGGCGACGCCGACCATGCCCTGCGGGGTCACGGTGTCGGCCACCGACGCGAGCACCCGGTCGCTGACCGCCACCACCTCCGCGCCGGCCGCCGCGGCTCGCCGCGCCAGGTCGCCCTCCGGGTCGGTCACGAACAGGCGGCGCAGGCAGCCCAGGGCGGCGCCGACGCCCTGGGGCCCCTCGACCAGGAAGGTCCCGGTCCGATCACGGTCCTGACGGCGAGCGAGCTTGCGCGCCGCCTTCACCGCGTCGTTGTCGACGCTTGTCACGACCCCCATGGTCAGGCCTTCAGCCGAGTGCGCCCTTGGCCACCGCGACCAGCTCGGCGAAGGCCTTCGGGTCGCGGACCGCCAGGTCGGCGAGCACCTTGCGGTCGACCTCGACCTCGGCGCGCTTCAGCCCGTTGATGAACCGGCTGTAGGACAGGCCCTCGTTGCGGGCAGCGGCGTTGATGCGCTGGATCCACAGCTTGCGGAAGTCCCGCTTGCGGGTGCGCCGGTCCCGGTAGGCGTAGCGGTCGGCGTGCAGCACCGCCTCGTTGGCGATGCGGTAGCGGCGGCTGCGGGCCCCCCGGAACCCCTTCGCGCGGTGCAGGACGGTCCGCCGGCTCTTCCGGCTCTGGACGCCACGCTTGATGCGGGCCATGTCACGTGCTCCTTACGGGTAACGGCTAGCGGGTCGACGGCTAGCGGGTCGACGGCTAGCGGGTCGACGGCTAGCGGGTCGACGGCGAACGGGTCGACGGCGAACGGGTTCGGCGAACGGGTTGCGGGGTCGGGGTCGGCGCTAGCGCAGGAGCTTCTTGATCTGCTGCGCGTCGCCTCCGGAGAGCTGGCCGTCGCGCGCCAGGCGGCGCTTGTGCCGACTGGTCTTCTTGCCCAGCAGGTGGTTGCGGTTCATGCGCCGGTGCAGGACCTTGCCGGTCTTCGTCACCCGGAAGCGGTCCTTGGCACCGGAGTGGCTCTTCTGCTTCGGCATCGTGGTGTCCTTGCGGTTGCGGATGCGGTCACTCAACGCGAATGGCCGCTGCGGAAGAGGCAGCGGCCGGTGTTCCGGGCAAGGGGCTCAGACCTCGCCTACCTGGTCGTACCCGGACTGAGTCCCACCAGATCAGGGTGCCTGGGGGCCCGCCGGGTGGAAAGCTTGGCCGCTTCCGCTTCAGACGTCGTCCGCAGTGTAGCAGGCTGCTAGCGCGGCTCCCGGCCCGGGATCCAGAGGCGATCCGCCGGCTTCTGGCCCTGCGACTGCCCGGGGGGCTGCCGGGATGGCTCGGACGCCGTCGGGGGGGCGCCGCCCGGGGCGTCCGACGGCGGCGACTGGCGTGCGGCCGGCGCCGGGGCCTCGCCGCCGGCCTCGCGCTCGGCCTGCACCTGCGCGGTCTGCAGCTGCACGACCCCGTTGCGCATGCGCGTGGTCAGGTCCTCGGCCACACCGCCGGCCACGGCCTCGGTCAGGGCCCCCATCGCATCGATCAGCACCCGCGCGTCCGGCCGACCGAGCTTCACCTCCGCGCCCGTGCCGAGCATCGTGTAGGCCTGGGCCACGAGCTCGGCGGGCTCGGCCTCGCGCAGCTGCGCGAGGTAGGCCTCCATCTCTTCCTGCGTGGGCTGGTCGCCCTGGCTGGGGCTGGGATCCGACACGTCGCCGTCCTTTCCGCGGGGGTCGCCCATCCTAGATCGCGAGCAGGTCCATATAGCCCGAGACCAGCGGCTCGCCCACGAACACGGTGATGATCGCCCCCGCCGCCAGGTACGGGCCGAACGGGATGACGTCCTTGCGCCCGCGTGCCCGCAGCGCGAGCAGGGCGATCGCCACCACCCCACCGAGCAGGAAGCTGCCGAACAGCCCGAGCACCAGGTGGCCCCAGCCGAGGTAGCCGAGCCCCACGCCGATGAACGCGGCCAGCTTGACATCGCCCATGCCCATCCCGCGGGGGTTGATGACCGCCATCGTCAGGAGCAGGAGGAAGGCCACCACCCCGGCCGCCATGGACCGGACCGCCCACCCGGTCTCGCCGTTCAGGAACGCCGCGCCCGCGATCAGGATGACCAGCACCGGCGTGAGCGGGTAGGTCAGGCGGTTCGGAATCCGCCGGGTGCGCGCGTCGATCATGCCGAGGACGAACAGCGTCCAGGCGAAGAGCAGGAACCCGGGCAGGGCCCAGTCGAGCCCGAACCGCGCCCCCACCCCGGCGAACAGCACACCGGTCGCGAGCTCGACCAACGGGTAGCGCACGCTGATCGGCTCGCCGCAGTGCCGGCACGTGCGACCGAGCAGCAGCCAGGAGAGCACGGGGATGTTGTCCCGCCATTGCAGGGGCGTCTCGCACTGCGGGCATTCGCTGGGCGGTTTGACCAGCGACTCGTCGCGGGGCACACGGTGGATGACCACGTTCGCGAACGACCCGAACGCCAGCCCGAAGAGGAAGCACAGGCCGACGACCAGGGGATCCACGCGTCCTACTTCAGGTCGGCGAGGAGTCGGGCGGTCTCGATCGCCGCCTGGGCGGCGTCCCAGCCCTTGTTGCCGAGCTTGCCGCCGGCCCGGTCGACCGCCTGCTGGAAGTCCTCGGTGGTGAGCACCCCGAACGTGACCGGGACGCCCGTCTGCTCGGCGACCCGACCCACGTGCGCCGCCTCCGCCGCGACGTAGTCGAAGTGGGGTGTCTCGCCGCGCACCACGCAGCCGAGCGCCACCAGCGCGTCGAACCGGCCGGTGTCGGCCAGCCGCCGCGCGGCGACGGGCAGCTCGTAGGCCCCGGGCACCCACGCCAGCTCGATCGCGTCCTCGCCGACGCCGTGGCGCCCCAGGCAGTCCGTCGCACCGGCGACGAGCTGGCGGACCACCACCTCGTTGAAGCGTGCCGCGACGAGGCCGAACCGCAGACCGGTACCGTCCAACGCGCCTTCGTGGACCTTCATGCCTGGTCGGCCTTCCCTGGGGGTTGCCCCGCATCGTCGGGGTCGATGTCCAACGTGAAGAGCTCGTGGCCCATCTTGTCGCGCTTGGCCAGCAGGTACGGGCGGTTCTGGTCGGTCGGCGTGGTCTCCAGGGGGACGCGCTCGACGATCTGGAGGCCGTAGCCCTCCAGGCCGGCCCGCTTGGCCGGGTTGTTGGACAGCAGCCGGAGGGTGGACAGGCCGAGGTCCACCAGGATCTGGGCGCCGGTGCCGTAGTCGCGGGAGTCGGCCGGGAACCCCAGCTCGATGTTGGCCTCGACCGTGTCCGCGCCGCCGTCCTGCAGCTTGTAGGCCTGGAGCTTGTGCATGATCCCGATCCCGCGTCCCTCGTGGCCGCGGATGTACACGATCACCCCTTCACCCTCGTCGGCGATCTTGCGCATCGCATCGCGCAGCTGCGTGCCGCAGTCGCACCGCAGGCTCGCGAACACGTCGCCGGTCAGGCACTCCGAGTGCATCCGGACCAGCACGTCGTCCTTGCCGGCGGGCTCGCCGCGCACCAGGGCGACATGCTGGAAGCCGTCCATCTCCGACTCGTACCCCACGGCGTTGAACGGGCCGAACGGCGTGGGGATCGGTGCTTCCACCACGCGGTGCACGAGCTGCTCGTGGCGCCGGCGGTGGGCGATCAGGTCGGCGATGCTCACCAGCAACAGCTCGTGCTCCTTGGCGAAGTGCATCAGGTCCGGCAGGCGCGCCATCGTCCCGTCGTCGTTGACGACCTCGCAGAGGACGCCGGCGGGTTCGTGGCCGGCGAGCCGCGAGAGGTCCACGGCAGCCTCGGTGTGCCCGGCCCGGCGCAGCACCCCGCCCGCCTGGTAGCGCAGGGGGAAGATGTGGCCCGGGCGCGCCAGGTCGCCCGGCCGCGTGTCGGGGTCGACCAGCGCCCGGATCGTCGCGGCCCGGTCCGCCGCCGAGATGCCGGTCGACGTGCCGTGGCGGGCGTCGACCGACACGGTGAAGGCCGTGCCCTTCGCGTCGGTGTTCGTCGCGACCATCAGCGGGATCTCGAGCTGGTCCAGCCGCTCACCCGTCAGCGACAGGCAGATGACCCCCGAGGTGTGGCGGACGAAGAACGCGATGTCGGCGGACGTCACGGCGTCGGCCGCCATGATCAGGTCACCCTCGTTCTCGCGGTCGGCGTCGTCGACGACGACCACCATCTCGCCGCGACCGACCGCGGCGACGGCGTCCTCGATGGGGGCGAACACAGCTGCGCTCCTCCTGCTACTGGGGATGTGGCTCAGTGTACGGACTTCCTCCGCCACCACCGAGCAGCCGCTCGACGTACTTGGCGATGACGTCGGCCTCCAGGTTCACCCGGTCGCCCACCCGCCGGTGCCCGAGGACCGTGACCGCCAGGGTGTGGGGGATCAATCCGACCGAGAAGGCCTGCTCTTCGACGTCCATCACCGTCAACGACGTGCCGTCCACCGTGATGGAGCCCTTCTCCACCAGGTAGGGCGCCACCGCGGCCGGCACGCCCACGCGCATCACCGTCCATCCGCCCTCGTCCCGCGGCTCGACCGCCAGGACCTCGCCCACCGCGTCGACGTGGCCCTGCACGAGGTGGCCGCCCAGGCGCCCCCCGACCGCCAGCGCCCGTTCCAGGTTGACCACCGCGCCCGGCTGCAGGTCCCCGAGCGCGGTCCGTGCGAGGGTCTCGCCCATCACGTCGGCGGCGAACCCGTCGCCGACGACCTCGGTGGCGGTCAGGCAGGCCCCGTTGACGTTGATGGAGTCCCCGGCACGGGTGCCGTCCAGCACCGTCGCGCACGCCACGACGAGCCGTCTCCCCTGCACGGCCCGGACGGTGCCGAGCTCCTCGACGATGCCGGTGAACAGCGCTCAGCCCTCTGGGCCGTCGTCGCGCGGCGGGTAGTACGTCAGCATGACGTCGTCGCCGACCTGCTCGGTGGCGGCCAGCCGCCAGCGCGTCGCTGCCGCCAGGGTCGGCGGGCCACCGTCGGTGAGCGGCGCGGCGGCGGGGCCGAGCAGCAGCGGCGCGACGTGCACGACCAGCCGGTCGACCACCCCCGCGGCGAGGAACGCCGAGGCGATCTGCGGGCCACCCTCGACGAGCAGGCTGCGCACGTCGCGGTTCCACAGCTCCTTGCAGGTCTGCAGGATGTCGGTGGACAGCACCAGTGCCGGTGCCTCGTCGTCGAGCATCCGCGCGTCGGCCGGCACACGCCCGCGGCGGTCGAGCACCACCCGCAACGGCTGGGGGCCCTCGTGGTCGGGCAGCCGCACCGTCAGCCGTGGGTCGTCTGCCAGGACCGTCCCGGAGCCGACCAGGATGGCGTCCGCCTCGGCGCGCAGCGCGTGGGCGCGCTCGCGGGTCGCCTCGCCGGTCAGCCATCGCGACGTGCCGTCGGCTGCCGCGACGCGGCCGTCCAGGCTGGTGGCGCACTTGAGCACGACGAACGGGCGGGTTCGCGTCAGGCTGTGGAGGAAGATCTCGTTCTGCTGCGCCGCGTCCGCCGCGCAGACCCCGATGTCCACGTCCACGCCGCGGGAGCGCAACCGCTCGGCGCCGCCGGCGGCCAGCGGGTTGGGGTCCTCGATCGCCGCCACCACCCGGGTCACCCCGGCGTCGAGCAGGGCCGTCGAGCACGGGCCAGTCCGTCCCGTGTGGTCGCACGGCTCCAGGGTCACGTAGACCGTGGCGCCGGCCGCCCGATCCTCGGCCGCCGCCAGTGCCACCACCTCGGCGTGTGGTTCCCCCGCGCGGACGTGGAAACCCTCCCCGACGACCTCGCGGTTGCGCACGATCACGCACCCGACCATGGGGTTGGGCGAGGTGGTGCCACGACCGTGCTCCGCCAGGGCCAGGGCCCGGCGCATCCAGCGCTCGTCATCGCCGGCCATCGGCCCCTACCCCTCGCGTGTCCTCCTGGCCTTCCGTGACTCGGCCTGCCCCGAAGGTGTGTACAACCGCTCAGGCTACCAGCACCGACCCACTTGGCGGCATGCCCGCCGCGCCCCGGAGGATGGGAACGGTGGGCGGGGTCGACGGGCCACACGCCCGGGGAAACCGCCGGGTTACACGCCCGGGTGGGGTCAGGTGCGCTCGAAGGCGGCGACGTACATGCCGTCGACCTCGTCGACGTCAGGGGCGAGCTGCACGCCGGGGTCGCCGGCGACCGGGTCCGCACCGAGGGTCGCCGCCACGTCGACGGGAACGAACCGGTCGCCGTGGGCGGCCAGGAATGCGTTTGCCACCGCGCTGGTCTCGGCCACCGGCCAGGTGCACACGCTGTACACCAGGCGGCCCCCCGGACGCACCAGGGTCGATGCCGACTCCAGCAGCTGCAGCTGCAGCCGGCCCAGTCGCGCTGGGTCGTCGGCGTCGCGGCGCCACCGCAGCTCGGGGCGACGACGCACGACACCGAGCCCGGTGCACGGCGCGTCGACCAGCACCGCGTCGAAGCACTCCCGTCGCCAGGGCGGCGCGGTCGCGTCGGCGACCACCACGGCGATGCGGTCGGCCAGTCCCAGCCGGGTGGCGGCCGCGGCGACCAGGCCCGCTCGGGTGGGCCGCAGGTCGGCGGCGACGACCGCAGCGCCCAGCTGGGCCAGGTGGGTGCTCTTGCCGCCGGGAGCGGCGCAGAGGTCCAGGACGCACCAGCCGGGCGCCGGCGGCGCGTCGCGGGCGCCACCGGCGTCGACGACGACCCGCGCCACCAGCATCGACGCCTCGTCCTGGGGCGTGGCGCGACCGGCCGCCACCGACGGCAGCGTGTTGGGGTCCCCGCCGGCGACCCGCACGGCCTCGGGCGCGCGCCGGCCGGGGTGGGCGTCGAGCCCGGCCGCCTGCAGCTCGGCGACCAGCAGGTCGCGGTCCCCTGTCGCCCGCAGGGTCAGACCCGGGGAGACGTTGCCGGCCGCCAGCACGTCCTCCGCGCGGGCGCCGAACCGCCTGCGCGCCTCGGCGACCATCCAGGCCGGGTAGGCCAGCCGCAGCCCCACGCCCGCGTCGCCCGACGGCCAGGGCAGCGTCGACGCCGTGCGTCCCAGGCCGCGGAGCACGCCGTTGACGAAGCCGGTCACGCGGTCACCGACCTCGGTGCGGGCCACCTCGACGGCGGTGTCCACCGCCGCACGGTCGGGCACGTTGCCGTACAGCAGCTGCCACGCGCCGATGCGCAGGACGTCGAGGACCGCAGGCTCGATGTCGGCGAGGGGGCGCTGCACGACCTGTGCGAGCGCCCAGTCCAGGGTGCCCTCCCACCGCAGCGTGGAGTAGGCGAGGTTGGCGGCGAACGCCCGGTCCTGGTCACCGAGCGTCGTGGCGCGCAGCGCCGCCCCCACCGCCGGCGGCGACCAGGCCCTGCGCTCGTGCACGGTCCGGATCGCCCGCCACGCCGCCCGCCGAGACGCCAGCCCCACCCGGGGGCTGGCCGGCGCCGGCGGCACCAGGCCGGGAGCTGGGGCGGGCTCACCCAAGGCGATGGCCGTCGGGTCGGTAGCCGTTCACGAACGCCGTGCCGCTCATCCGGGGTCTGCCGGCCGGCTGCACCTCGTCGAGTCGCAACGCGCCCCCTCCGCACGCCACCACCGGTCCGTCCTCGGCGACGCGGACCACGCCCGGCTCGCCCGAGCCCGCCACAGCAACGCCGCGGTGCACCTTGAGGCGCGCCCCCGCAAACGTCGTGTGCGCCCCCGGCATGGGGTTGAACGCCCGCACGGCAGCGGCCACGTCGGCGGCGTCGGCGCCCCAGTCGAGCCGCGCGTCGTCCGCGGAGAGCTTGGGCGCGTAGGTGGCGCGCTCGTGGTCCTGCGGCACCGCGGTGAGCGATCCGTCGACCAGGCCGCTGACGGCCGCGACCAGCAGGGGCGCACCGACCGTGGCCAGCCGTGCGGTGAGCTCACCAGCCGTCTCACCCTCGCCGATCCACGTGCGCTCAGCCAGCAGGACGGGGCCGGTGTCCATGCCGGCCTCGAGCACGAAGCAGGTCACGCCCGTCTCGGTCTCGCCGTGCAGGATGCTGTGGGCGACCGGGGCGGCGCCGCGCCACGCGGGCAGCAGTGAGAAGTGCAGGTTCACGAAGCCGGCACCCCCGACCGCGAGCACATCCGCGGGCAGCAGCGACCCGTAGGCCACCACGGCACACGCATCCACCCCCAGGCCGGCCAGCTCGTCGAGGATCTCACGCGGCTTGCCCGGCTGCCAGACCGGCAGGCCGGCCTCCTGCGCGGCCTCCTTCACCGGCGGCGGGGTCATCGTGTAGCCGCGGCCCGCCGGGCGGTCCGGGTTCGTCACCACGGCGGCGACGGTGACGTCGGGCGCCGCCATGAACGCGTGCAGGGCAGGCACCGCTGCAGCCGGGGTCCCGAAGAACGCGAGTCTCATCCGCGAGCCGATCAGATCACCGGTTCGTCGGGGGCGGCCGCACGCGCCGCCGCACCGGGCTCGTCGAGCTCGCCCGCGCGGATGCGGCGCATCGCGTCCTTGCGGTCGTGGCGCGCCAGGTGGTCGATGAACAGGATCCCGTTCAGGTGGTCGATCTCGTGCAAGAGCATGCGGGCGACCATGCCCTCGCCGGTGCGCTCGAGCTCCCCGCCGTGCACGTCGTAGGCCTTCACCCGCGCCCGGAACGGGCGCTCCGTGGGGTAGAAGAGGCCGGGAAACGACAAGCAGCCCTCCTCGCTCTCCTCGACCTCCTCGGAGGTCTCCAGCACCTCCGGGTTCACGTAGACCCCATGGTCGGGGTCGTCCTCGGCCCGCAGGTCGAAGGCGATGATCCGCTTCAGGACGCCGACCTGGTTGCCCGCGATGGCCGCACCCGCCGCAGCGCGCAACGTGGTCAGCATGTCCTGGCCCAGCCGGGCCAGCGCCTCGTCGAAGCGCGTCACCTCCGCGGCGCGCTCTCGCAGCACCGGATCTCCGAATATGCGGATCGGCAGCACGGCCATGGTCCAAGAGTCCTTGTCGTCAGGGTCAAGGGGGGCGCGGTCAGAGCAGCGGGTCGACGTCGATGCGCACGCGCCGGCCGATCTTCGCCCACGCGTGCCGAAGCGGTTTCACGATGTCAAGCGTGACACGCAGCCTAGGCGACTTCACCAGGACCGCACCGTCGAGATCGGGCCCGAGGACCTCGTCGGCGGCACCGAGCGCAGCCCGCAGCTCGTCGGCCACGACCGCGGCGTCCGCCGGGGTCGCCGACAGGCGGACGAGCGAGGTGTGCGGCGGGTATCGCAGCTCCCGGCGGCGCTCCGTCTCGGTCTGCCAGAAGCCGTCCGGGTCCCACCGCACGAGCGCCTGGACCGCCGGGGAGGTCGGTTCACGGGTCTGCACCACGATGCGCCGCGCCCATCGTCCCGCCGTCAACCACAGGCGGAGCGCGTCCTCGCCGGCGTCGAGGGTCGCCCGTCCCGCCATGGCGTCGGCGTCGGGCAGGACCACGACGTCGGCGGCGTGGTCCCCGAGCCACGCCGGACGGGTCACGACGCTGCCGCGGGTCATGACCCCGATGGCCGGCCGGGTGCGGGGGCCGGGCGCGTCGAAGCCCTCCATGCGCACCACCTCGGCGGTGGGATGGCTGCGGGCGAGCTCCTGGGCCAGCCGGCCCGCGCCGGCGGCGAGGGGGACGCTCTGCGTGTCGCCGCAGTCCGGACAGGCGAAGGTGGGGCCCGCCCACCCGCAGGTCGCGCAGAGCCACGCCGCCACCGTCTCGGCTGCCCCTGTGGGCGGGGTCCGCAGCGCACCGTCGCACGTGGGGCACGCCAGGCGTCGCCGGCAGCCCTTGCAGGCGAGCGCCCCGCCCTGCCCGCCGCGGGCGGCGAGCACGACCGCCGCTCCCCCGTCCCGGACGCTGTCAGCGATCGCGCGGGCAGCCCGGTCGGAGAAGCGCGCACGGCGGGCCCCGGGCCTGGGATCGGTCAGGTCGACCACGTCGACGCGGGGCGCCCGGTCCCGTTCGGTCCCGCGGTCCGCGGTCACCATGGTGACGTGGCCGGCCTCGAGCAGACGGGCGAGCGGGGCGCTGGCCAGGTCGGTGAGCAGCACGCAGGTGGCACCGGCCAGCCGGGCCCGGGTCAACGCCACCTCCCGCGCGTGGTGGCGCGGGCTGCGCCGCTCCTTGTACGCGGGGTTGGCCTCGTCGTCCATGACCACGAGGCCCAGGTCACGCACCGGGGCGAATACAGCCGAGCGGCCACCGACGGCCACCCGCGCCTGTCCCGCCCTGCCGCGCAGGAAGGCCCGATAGCGGTCGCCGTCACCGCTGTCGCGCCAGTCGACCCCGAGGACGCCGACGGCCGCGAGCACCGCGTCCGGCAGCGGGCTGGCGGGGTCGGGAGCCAGCACGACCGCCGAGCGTCCCGCCGCCAGGCAGCGCGCCACCAGGTCGACGGTCATCGCCGCACGGTCGTCGCCGGGTAGCACCCGCAACGCGAACGCGGGCGGGCGCGGCGTCGCGTCGGAGGCCGCCGCCGCCCCCAGCAGCGCATCGGCGCCGTACACCCCCCACGCCGGCGCCGGTGGGACGGGAGTCCCGGCACGCCCCGGCGGCGGGCGGCGCCAGCCCGCCGCCTCGGCTTCCATGCCGGCGACCCTTGCGGGCATCGCGTGGCGCAGCACGTCGGCGAGGGTGCCGGCGTAGCGGTCGGCGACCCAGCGGTACAGGACCAGGTCGTCCGCGTCGAACCAGGTGACCTCGCCGACGACGGCGTCGAGGTCACGGACCCGGTCGGCCTCGGTCCGCTCGCTCACGCCGACGACCCAGCCGGTCCGCCGACGACCCGAGAAGGTCACCCGCACCCGGCGCCCCACCCCGACCACGCGCCCCTCCGGCACCCGGTAGTCGAACGGCCGATCCAGGTGCGCCGGCGCGACCTCCACGATCACCTGCGCGTACATCCCACCTCCCACCATGCCAAGGACCGGCGCACCGTTGCGGCAGGAGGGTGGCGGCGCCCCTGACGGAGGACCTTGGAGGGCGGGCGGGTCAGCGGTCCGGAGTCAGGGGCGCCGCCGCGCGGTGGTCCGGAGTCAGGGGCGCCGCCACGCCACCGGGAACACGAGCGCCGCGAATCAGGCGCCGGCGGCGGTGCGCAGGTCGTCGGCGCGGTCGGTGTTCTCCCAAGAGAACTGCTCGCGGCCGAAGTGCCCGTAGGTGGCCGTCTCCTGGAAGATCGGCTTGCGCAGCCCCAGGTCGCGGATGATCGCTGCCGGTCGCAGGTCGAAGACCTCCTGCACCCCGGTCAGGATCTTGTCCACGTCGTGCGTCTCGGTGCCGAACGTCTCCAGGCTCATCGACACCGGCTTGGCGACGCCGATGGCGTAGGCCAGCTGCAGCTCGGCGCGCTCGGCCAGCCCGGCAGCAACGATGGTCTTGGCGACCCAGCGCGACGCGTAGGCTGCCGAGCGGTCCACCTTGGTCGAGTCCTTGCCGCTGAACGCGCCACCGCCGTGGCGGGCCATCCCGCCGTAGGTGTCGACGATGATCTTGCGGCCGGTGACACCGGCGTCGGCCCGGGGCCCACCGAGCTCGAACTTGCCGGAGGGGTTGATGAGGACCTGTTCGGGCTCCCACGGCAGGCCCTCGGGGATGATGGGCCCGACGACGTGCTCGATCAGGTCGGGGGTGAGCAGCGTCTTGATGTCGATGTCGGGCTGGTGCTGGGTCGAGATCAGGACCCGCTCGATGCGGACGGGCTTCAGCCCCTCGTACTCCACGGTCACCTGCGTCTTGCCGTCCGGGCGCAGGTAGGGCACCACGCCGCTCCGTCGCACAGCGGCGAGCCGCTCGGCGAGGCGGTGCGCGAGGTGGATCGGCACCGGCATGAGCACGTCCGTCTCGGTGCACGCGTAGCCGAACATCATGCCCTGGTCGCCGGCGCCGAGGGAGTCGAGCTCGTCGTCCAATGATGACGCGTTGCGGGACTCGTAGGAGACGTCGACGCCACCGGCGATGTCGGGGGACTGCTCGTCGATGGCCACCATGACGCCGCACGCGTCGCCGTCGAAGCCCGCGCCGGCGCGGTCGTAGCCGATGCCCTTCACGGTGTCGCGGGCGACCTTGGCGATGTCCACGTAGGTGTCGGTGGTGATCTCGCCGGCGACGACGACCAGGCCGGTGGACACCAGCGTCTCGCAGGCGACACGGGCCGCGTCAGGGTTCGGATCCCCTGCGAGCACCGCATCAAGGACCGCATCAGAGATCTGGTCGGCCACCTTGTCGGGGTGGCCTTCGGTGACCGACTCGGACGTGAACAACCAGCGACGACTCATATGAGACACAATCCTTCACTACTCGTGGGCAGGACGGGTTGCATCGAGTGTAGAGGGTGGCACGGTCCCCTTCGCAAGCAGACCTTCCACGTGGTCGCAGATCAGCGCGGCCAGCTGCGCCTTGGTGGTCAGCGGCACGTCGGTGCGGCCACCGTCCGCGGACAGCAGCACGGCACGGTTGGTGTCGACGTTGAAGCCGGCGTCCGCGGCGTCCACCCGGTTGACGACGATGAGGTCAAGGCCCTTGCGGCGCAGCTTGTCCCGACCGTGCTCCTCCTCCAGGTCGGTCTCCGCCGCGAACCCGACGAGGACCTTGCCCGTCGTCTCGCGTCCCAGCTCCGCGAGGATGTCGGGGGTGGGCTCCAGGTGCACCACCGCCAGGCCATCCCCCTCCTTCTTGACCTTCTGGTCCGCGCGTGTCGCCGGCCGGAAGTCGGCGACGGCCGCCGCCTTCAGGACCACGTCGGCCTTGTCGACCAGCCGCCAGACCGCCGCGCGCATCTCCTCGGCGGTCTCGACGCGGTGGAGGGTGACCCCCGGGGGGACGGCCAGGTCGGTGGGCGCGGAGACCAGCTCCACCCTCGCCCCGCGACGGGCGGCCTCCTCGGCCAACCGGTAGCCCATCTTGCCGCTGGAGCGGTTGCCGATGAACCGCACCGGGTCGATCGGCTCCCGGGTGCCCCCGGCGGTGACCAGGACCGTGCGGCCCGCCAACGGTCCGGCGGGAGGGGTGACGGCGTCGACCACCGCGGCGAGCAGGTCGTCCACCTCGGCCAGGCGCCCGGGGCCGTGGTCGCCGCCGGCGAGCGCGCCGTCGGCGGGCCCGCACACCCGCGTGCCGCGGCGGGTGAGGGTGTCGACGTTGGCCTGGGTCGCCGGGTGCAGCCACATCTCGGTGTGCATCGCGGGGGCGACCACGACGGGGCACACCAGGCAGGCGAACACGGAGGTGACGAGGTCGTCGGCGATGCCCGCGGCGAACTTGGCGAGCAGGTTGGCGGTCGCGGGCGCGAACACCGCGACGTCGGCCTCGCGCGCCAGGCTGACGTGCAGGATGCGGTGCGCGTCGGCGAACACCTCGCTGTGGGCGGGGCGCCCGGTGAGACCGGCGAAGGTGGCCGGGCCGACGAACCCGGCGGCGCCGGCGGTCAGCACCGTCTGCACGGTGGCGCCTGCCCGCACCAGCCCGCGGGCCAGTGCAGCCGCCTTGTAGGCCGCCACGCCGCCGGAGACGCCCAGGAGCACGTGGCGCCCGTCCAGCGCCCGCCCTGGTTCCATGACGCGTCCTTCGTGACGTCCGGGGGCGGAGTCGGCTCCGCTAGGAGTCGTCGTCCTCGCCGTCGCTGTCCAGCGACAGCACCTGTGCGTCGCTGGCGTCGCTGCCGCTCTCCTTGGCCGCCTTCTCCGCGTTCTGCCGCGCGGTGCCCACCATCTGCACCACGATCTTGCCGGTGGCGATCTCCTCCAGGGCGATCGACAGCGGCTTGTTGGAGTCGACCTTGTCGACGAGCGGGGGGGTGTACTGGCTCAGGCCCTCGCCGAGGGAGTGGTAGTAGTTGTTGACCTCGCGCGCACGGCGCGCGGCCAGATGGACCAGCGTGTACTTGCTGTCCACGGTCTTCATCAAGTCGTCGATGGTGGCGATTGCGGCGTTCCTCCCGGCTGGTGCTCGTCGCTGCCCGTCTCGGTCGCACTGTCGAGTATACGGGCGATGGCGTCGGCTGCCCGGTCGACGTCGTCGTTGACGACCACGTGGTCGAACCAGGACGCCTCGTCGACCTCCGCGCTCGCGGCCTGCAGGCGCCGGGCGATGGCGTCGGGACCCTCGGTGCCGCGGGCCGCTAGACGTTGCCGCAGCGTCGCCATGTCCGGCGGTGCCAGGAACACCAGTGTTGCCTCCGGCACGCGTGCCCGGATCTGGCGGGCTCCCTGCACGTCGATCTCCAGGAGCACGGTCTGCCCGCGGGCGAGCGCCCGGCGCACGGGCTCGGCGGGGGTGCCGTAACGGCGTCCCGAGAACTCCGCCCATTCGATCAGGCCGTCGTCGGCGACCAGCTCCTCGAACTCCTCGGCGGTGAGGAAGCGGTAGTGGACGCCGTCGAGCTCGTGCGGTCGTCGGGGCCGGGTCGTGGTCGACACGGACAGCGCCAGGTCGGGACACCGCTCGCGCAGCGCGGCAACCACCGTGCCCTTGCCGACGCCGCTGGGTCCGCTGATGACACACAGGCGCCCCGGGCTCAGGAGTCGTCCCCTGCATCCAGTCCGAACTCGGCGAGCAGCTTCTCGCGCTGGTTGATGCCCAGGCCCCGCAGCCGGCGCGATGGGGAGATGTCCAACCGCTCCATCAGCTTGCGGGCCCGGACCTTGCCCAGGCGGGGCATCGCCTCCAGGACCGCCGACACCTTCGTCTTGCCGACGGTCTCGTTGCGGTCGGCGCGTCGGAGGATCTCCAGGAAGTCGATCTCACCCGACTTCAGCTGCTGCTTCAGCTCCGCGCGGACCTTGCGCGCCTCGGCGGCCTTCTCCAAAGCTCGGCGACGGGCCTCGTCATCCAACTGCGGGAGCGGCATGCGACCTCCGGTAACTGCGGGACGGACCGACGGCCCGGACCGTGTGGGGCCTGCGTCCAGGACCGAGCCGGGTCGACGGGCAGCATCCTATCCGCATGGGTCCTCGGCCGGTCATGCCAGGTCCTCGAGGATCGCGCGGGCGACGGCGGCCGGGTCCCCGGCCTGCGTGAGGGCCCGCCCGACCACCAGGTGGCTCGCGCCCTGGTCGATGGCCGCCCTGGGCGTGGCCACGCGGGCCTGGTCGTCGTGCCCGGCGCCAGCCAGCCTGATCCCCGGCGTGACGACCAGCGCGGCGGGACCGACGGCGGCGCGCACCGCCCGGGCCTCCGAGACCGCGCAGACCACCCCGGCCGCGCCGGCAGCGAACGCGAGGGCGGCCAGGCGGACGACCTGCTCCTCGGCCGGGCCCTGGCCGACCTCGGCAAGGGCCGCGTCGTCCAGGCTGGTCAGGACCGTCACGGCGAGGATGCCCACGTCCGGGGCGGCCTCCGCCGCCGCGGCGATCATCGCGGTGCCCCCCGACGCGTGCACCGTCAGCAGGTCCACGTCCAGGTCCGCGGCGACCCGCGCGGCACCCGCGACCGTCGTCGGGATGTCGTGCAGCTTCACGTCGAGGAACACGCGGGCGTGCGCAGCGGCGGCGGCGACCGCCGCGGGACCGTGCGCCGTGTAGGCCTCCAGCCCGACCTTGAGGTAGCCGACGCTCGGTCCGAGGTCCCCCGCCAGCGCCCCTAGCCGGTCGAGGTCCGGCGTGTCGAGCGCCGCGACGAGCGGGTTCACGCCGGCCCCTCGTCGGTGGTCGTCTGGTCCCCGGGCAGCTGCAGCGCGCCGCGGAGGTCGGCGAGGCGGGCGTACCCGCGCGCGGCCATCCAGCGCGGGAGCGCGGCCACCAGCTCCCCCGCGGCCAGGGGGTTGGCGAAGTTCGCGGTGCCGATGGCGACCGCGCCGGCACCCGCGAGGAGGAACTCGACGACATCGGTGACCGTCGTGGCCCCGCCCATGCCGATGATGGGCAGGTCGGGCAGGGCCCGGTGGATCTGATGCACCGCGCGCAGGGCGACCGGTTTGATCGCCGGCCCGCTCAGCCCGCCGGTCACCGCACCCAGGCGGGGCCGCCCCGTGTCCGCGTCGATCGCCAGGCCGAGCAGGGTGTTGATCACGCTCACCCCGGCCGCGCCCGCCGCTTTGGCCGCGGCGGCGATCGCGGCGATGTCGGTCACGTCAGGCGTCAGCTTGGCGAACACGGGCACGGTCGAGGCTCGCACGACCTGGCTGATGGCGTCGCGGGTGGCGTCCTCCTTGCAGGCGAAGACGGTGTTGCGGTCCTCGACGTTGGGGCAGGAGATGTTCGCCTCCAACGCGACGACGCCGTCGGCGCCCCGGAGGCGTTCGGCCAGGTGGCGGTACTCGGTGGTCGTCTTGCCGGCGATGGACACGATCGTCGGCACGCGGTGCGCCCGCAGCCACGGCAGGTCCTCGGCCAGCCACCGGTCCACGCCGGGGTTCTGCAGACCGATGGCGTTCAGCATGCCGCTGGCGGTCTCCGCCATGCGCGGTGTGGGCAACCCGAGACGGGGCTCCAGCGTGAGCGACTTGACCACGACGGCGCCGAGCATCGCCACGTCGTAGAACCGGTGCACCTCCTGGCCGCTGCCGAAGCAGCCGCTGGCCGTCACCACCGGGTTGGCGAGCGTCAGCGGCCCGAGCTCGGCCGTGAGGTCGACCTGGTCCGGACGCAGGGCTTCCGCCGCACCGGCTGCGGTCACCACGCGCATCCCGCCCTCACAAGGTGAACTCCGGGTCGGATGGGGCCCCAAGCGACTCGCCGATGAGGTCCCACTCGATGCGGGCGGCGTTGAAGACCGGCCCGTCGACACAGGCCCGCAGGTTCTCCAGACCGCCCTTGCTCCGGCGGTAGGGCAGCACGCACGTCCAGCACACCCCCACACCGCAGGCCATCGCCTCCTCGACCGCGACCTGGCAGGGGACGCGTCGCCGCCGGGCGACGACAGCGACCGCGGCGAGCATCGGCATCGGGCCGCAGGCGTAGATGACACCGGCCTTGGAGCTGTCGAGGACCTCGTCGAGCACGTCGGTCACCACACCCTGCGTGCCGTGCGTCCCGTCCTCGGTGGTGAAGCGCGCGCTGGCGGACAGTCGCTTGGCCTCGATGGCGTTGAAGATGCGGTCAGCGGTGCCCGCGCCGATCACCATGTCGGTGCGCAGGCCCTGCTTCTGCAGGTGCTGGGCGAGGTAGAGCAGCGGGGCCGCGCCGTAGCCGCCGCCCACGAGCAGGCACCCGACGGGTTTCTGGGGCAGGGGGAACGGCCGCCCGAGTGGTCCGACGATGTCGACGACATCGTGCTTGATGCGCTCGGCGAGCCAGCGGGTGCCCGACCCGATGGCGTCGAAGACGATCTCCACCGTGCCCGCCCAGGGCCCGTGCTTGCTCACGGCGAAGACCGAGAACGGCCGGCGCAGCAGCGCGCCGTCGGCCCCGACCCCCACCGAGACGAACTGGCCGGGCATGGTGCGCTCGGCGATCTCGGGCGCGACGAACGTGAGCGAGTGGTAGGCCCCGATGCGACGATAGGCGAGCACCTCGCACATGCCGCGCACCGGCCCCTCGGCGCGCCCCTGGATCGAGGTCGTCGATCCGCGGCTGACGATGCTGCTCAGCTCAGATCCCCTCCCCACAGCTCGGCTCGCCCTGCCACCGGGTCACTCTAGCCGCCTTCGGCTGGTGGCTCTTCCTGCGGCCGCCTCCCGGTGGTAGTCCTGCAGGCTGCGCACACCGACGGTGCCGGCGAGCAGCGCCTCCACGCCCTGGACGGCCGCGAGGATGCCCGACAGGGTCGTGACGCACGGCACGCCATGGTTGACCGCGGCGGTCCGTATCTCGTAGCCGTCGGCGCGGGGTCCCGACCCCGCCGGGGTGTTCAGCACCAGGTCGACCCCGCCGGCCTCGATCCGATCGACGATGTTCGGGGCGCCCTCGCTGTACTTGCGCACCACCTCCGCCCGCACGCCCGCGCGCTGGAGCGTCTCCGCGGTGCCCTCCGTGGCCAGCACGGTGAACCCGAGCTCGGCCAGCCGTTTGATCGGGAAGATCATGGCGCGCTTGTCCCGGCTGGCGATGGAGGCGAAGACCGTGCCCTTGGCCGGCAGGACCATCGTGCCGGTCCCGGCCTGGCTCTTGGCGAACGCCACCCCGAAATCGGCGTCGATGCCCATCACCTCGCCGGTGGAGCGCATCTCCGGTCCGAGGCGGGTGTCCACACCGGGGAAGCGGTTGAACGGCAGGACCGCCTCCTTGACCGCCACGTACGGCAGGCTCGCCCCGGTCACCATGTCGTGGTCTGGCAGGAGACCCTCGTCGCGCAGGCCCGCCAGGGTCGCCCCCACCATCACCCGGGCGGCGACCTTGGCCAGCGCCACCCCGGTGGCCTTCGACACGAACGGCACCGTCCGGCTGGCGCGGGGGTTGGCCTCGATGACCGAGATGACCTCCTCGCGGATGGCGTACTGGATGTTGATCAGCCCGCGGGTGCCGAGAGCCTCCGCGATCGCCGCGGTGTAGGCGCGCAGCTGTCCGAGCTGACCCCGACCGAGGGTGTAGGGCGGCAGGACGCAGGCGGAGTCGCCCGAGTGCACACCGGCCTCCTCGATGTGCTCCATGACCCCGCCGACGAACAGCTCCGTGCCGTCGTAGACGGCGTCGACGTCGACCTCGACGGCACCCTCGAGGAACTTGTCGACGAGGATCTCGCCCTCGCCGGCGTTGGCCTCCAGCCACGAGGCCAGGTGCTCGTCGCTGTAGACGATCGCCATCGCCCGCCCGCCGAGGACGTAGGAGGGGCGCACGAGCACGGGGTAGCCGATGCGGGCGGCGACGCTCTGCGCCTCGTGCAGGGTGGTCGCCACGCCGCCGTCGGGCTGGGGGATGGCCAGCTCGTCGAGCAGCCGGTTGAACTGCCCGCGGTCCTCGGCACGGTCGATGGCCTCGGGGGGCGTGCCGAGGATGCGCACACCGTTGGCCTCGAGGTCACGGGCGAGCTTCAGCGGCGTCTGCCCGCCGAGCTGCACCAGCACGCCGATCTTGTCACGGTCGCCGCCCACGGCGGCCAGCTCCGCGTCGTGCACGGCCAGGACGTCCTCCAGCGTGAGCGGCTCGAAGTACAGCCGGTCGGCGGTGTCGTAGTCGGTGGAGACCGTCTCCGGGTTGCAGTTGACCATGACCGTCTCGTAGCCGGCGTCGCGCAGCGCGAAGACCGCGTGCACGCAGCAGTAGTCGAACTCGATGCCCTGCCCGATGCGGTTGGGCCCCCCGCCGAGGATCAGCACCCGGGGCCGGTCGCTGTCCGCGACCTCGGTCTCCTCCTCGTAGGTGGAGTAGTGGTAGGGCGTGAGCGCCTCGAACTCCGCCGCGCACGTGTCGACGGTCTTGTACACCGGGCGCAGCCCCAGCTCGTGGCGCCGGGCCCGCACGTGCGCCTCGGTGGTGTCGCACGCCCGCGCGATGCCCGCGTCGCTCAGCCCGGCGCGCTTGGCGGCGCGCAGGGCCGCTGGCTCGAGCCCGACGGCACCGACCGCCGTGCGCGCCTCGACGATCTGGGCCAGCTGGTCGACGAACCACGGGTCGTAGCCGGTCAGCCGGGCGACCCTCGCCGGGTCCCAGCCCCGCTCCAGCGCGGCGTCGACCAGGTGGATGCGCTCCGCGGTGGGGGTGGCCAGCCCGCGCTCGGTGGGCTCGTGCGCACCGGTCAGGCCGATGCCACCGTCCTCCAGGGCGCGCAACGCCTTGCCGATGGACTCGCGGAACGTGCGGCCCATCGCCATCACCTCGCCCACGCTCTTCATCCGGGTGGTGAGCTCGGGATCGGCGCCGGGGAACTTCTCGAAGTTGAAGCGCGGGATCTTGGTGACCACGTAGTCGATCGAGGGCTCGAACGCGGCCTGGGTCTCCGCGGTGATGTCGTTGGGGATCTCGTCGAGGGTCATCCCCACGGCCAGCAGCG
This sequence comes from Egibacteraceae bacterium, assembly GCA_040905805.1. NCBI lineage: Bacteria > Bacillati > Actinomycetota > Nitriliruptoria > Egibacterales > Egibacteraceae > Egibacteraceae bacterium. The sequence goes on from JBBDQS010000001.1 coordinate 39,333, forward strand.
CGGCGATCTTCGCGATCGGGAAGCCGGTCGCCTTGCTGGCCAGGGCCGAGGACCGGCTGACCCGCGGGTTCATCTCCACCACGGTCATCCGCCCGGTCCCCGGGTGCACCGCGAACTGCACGTTGCTGCCGCCGGTCTCCACGCCCACCCGGCGCATGACGGCGAACGCCGCGTCACGCATCGCCTGGTACTCCACGTCGCTGAGGGTCTGCGCCGGCGCGACCGTGATGGAGTCCCCGGTGTGCACCCCCATGGCATCGAGGTTCTCGATCGAGCAGACCACGACCTGGTTGTCCGCGCGGTCGCGCATGACCTCCAGCTCGTACTCCTTCCAGCCGAGCAGGGACTCGTCGATCTGCACCTGGCCGATCGGGCTGGCCTCCAGCCCCTCGGCGACCAGGCGCACGAAGGTGTCGGCGTCGTGGGCCATCCCGCTGCCGGCCCCGCCCAGGGTGAAGGAGGCCCGCACGAGCACGGGGAACCCGAAGCGCTCGGCGAGGGCCTGGGCCTGCTCCAAGCTGTTGGCCTCACCGGCCGCGGCGATGTCCAGGCCGATCTCGTGCATCGCGGCGTTGAACGCGCGGCGGTCCTCGGCCAGCTGGATGGCGTCCAGCCCCGCGCCGATGAGCTCGACGCCGTACTGCTCCAGGACCCCCGCCTCGGCCAGCGCCACCGCGACGTTCAAGCCGGTCTGGCCACCGAGGGTCGCCAGGAGCGCGTCGGGGCGTTCCCGCTCGATGACCTTGGCGACGATCTCGGGCGTCAGCGGCTCGACGTAGGTCGCGTCGGCGAACCCGGGGTCGGTCATGATGGTCGCCGGGTTGGAGTTGACCAGCACGACGCGGTAGCCCTCGCGGCGCAGGACCTTGCACGCCTGCGCGCCCGAGTAGTCGAACTCGCTGGCCTGCCCGATGACGATCGGTCCGGAGCCGAGGACCAGGATGGTCTGCAGGTCGGTCCGCTTGCCCATCAGCGCCTGCCCTTCACGTCGGTCATGAGTGCGCAGAAGTCATCGAACAGGTAGCGCGCATCGTGCGGCCCGGGTGCGGACTCCGGGTGGTACTGGACGCTGAACGCCGGCACGTCGTGGCAGCGCAGCCCCTCGTTGACGCCGTCGTTCAGGTTGACGTGCGACTGGGTCACCCGCCCGAACGCCCCGTCGGCGGGGATCGAGTCGGCGTCCACCGCGAAGCCGTGGTTGTGGCTGGTGATCTCCACCGCCCCGGTCGCCACGTTGCGCACGGGTTGGTTCACCCCCCGGTGGCCGAAGCGCAGCTTGTAGGTCGACGCCCCGACGGCCCGGCCGAGCAGCTGGTTGCCGAGGCAGATGCCGAAGACCGGTGTGCCCGCGCCGAGCAGCGCGCTGATGGCGGCGATGCCCGCGGTGACCGCGGCCGGGTCCCCCGGCCCGTTGGAGAGGAACACCCCGTCGGGCTCGCCGGCCAGCACCTCCTCGGCAGGCGTGGCGGCCGGCACGACGCGCACGGCGCACCCGAGGGCGGTGAGCAGGCGCAGCTGGTTGCGCTTGAGGCCGAAGTCGTAGGCCACCACGCGAAACCGCGCGTCGACCGCGGGCAGGTCGTAGGGCTCGACCGTGGACACCTCGCTGGCCAGGTCCGCGCCGACCATGCCCGGCGCGGTCTCCACGTCGGCCAGCAGCGCGTCGACGTCGAGCACGGCGGTGGAGATCGCCGCACGCATCGCGCCCTGCGCGCGGATGTGGCGGGTCAGGCGGCGCGTGTCGACCTCGGTGATGCCGACGACGCCGGCCGCCGCCAGCGCGTCGTCCAGGCCGGCGGTCGCCCGCCAGTTGGAGTGCATGCGAGCGGCGTCGCGCACGATGAAGCCGGAGACCTGGACCCGGTCGGCCTCGGCGTCGTCGGGGTTCATGCCGTAGTTGCCCTGGTGGGGCGACGTCATCGCCACGAGCTGGCGGTGGTAGCTCGGGTCCGTCAGCACCTCCTGGTAGCCCGCCATCGCGGTGTTGAAGACCACCTCGCCGTGGGCGGTGCCCAGCGCACCGAACCCCACCCCCCGGAAGGCGGTGCCGTCCTCGAGCACCAGGAGTGCCTGGGTGGCGCTCACGCCGTGCCCTCCGCGTCGGGCAGCCCGGTGACGACCCCGTCCTTGCAGGTGAAGCGCCCGCGCAGGAGCGTGTGGACCACCCGGCCCCGCACCTGCATGCCAGCGTAGGGGGTGTTGCGGCTGCGGCTGTGCAGCCGGGCGGGGTCCACGGTCCAGCGCTGCTGCGGGTCGAAGAGGACGAGGTTGGCGGGCGCGCCCGCGGTGATCGGCCCCCCGTGCCCGGCGATGCCCCGGCTGCGGGCCGGCTTGGTGGACAACGCGGCCACGGCCTGGGGCAGGCTCAGCACCCCGCCGTCGCAGAGCTCGGTCAGGACCAGTGCCAGGGCGGTCTCCAGGCCGAGCATGCCGGGCGGGGCCTGCGCCCACTCCTGCTCCTTCTGCTCGGGGGGATGCGGCGCGTGGTCGGTCGCGATCGCGTCGATCGTGCCGTCGGCCAGCCCCTCGCGGATCGCCTCGACGTCGCCCTTCGTGCGCAGGGGCGGGTTGACCTTGTAGACGGCGTCGTAGCCGCGCACCAGGTCGTCGGTGAGCGTGAAGTGGTGCGGTGCCGCCTCCGCGGTCACGCGGGCGCCGCGCGCCCTGGCCTGGCGGATGAGCTCGACGGTGCCGGCGGTCGACACGTGCGGCACGTGCAGCCGGGCGCCGAGGCCGTGGGCCAGGATCAGGTCCCGGGCGACCATGACCTCCTCGGCCTCGCGGGGCCAACCGCCGAGCCCGAGGACGCTCGACAGGTCCCCCTCGTTCATCTGGGCGTCCTCGGTGAGGTCGGATTCCTCCGCGTGGTTGCAGATGATCGCGTCCCAGGTGCGGGCATAGGTCAGGGCGCGGCGCATCACCCGGGCGGACCGCACCGGCTGACCGTCGTCGGAGAAGCAGCGCACCCCGCGGGCGGCCATGGCGCCCATCTCGGCGAGCTCCTCGCCGAGCAGCCCCCGGGTCACCGCGCCGACCGGGTAGACGTCCGCGTGGCCGGCTTCGCGGGCAAGGCGCAGGACCTGCTCGACCACGCCGGCGTGGTCGGTGACGGGGTCGGTGTTGGCCATCGGGCAGACAGCGGTGTACCCGCCGGCGGCGGCGGCGGCGGTGCCGCTGGCCACGGTCTCGGCATCCTCACGCCCCGGCTCGCGCAGGTGCACGTGCAGGTCGACGAAGCCGGGCGCGAGCACGAGGCCGCTGGCATCGATGCGCAGGCCGTCGCTGCCCTTTCCCACGCTGACGACGCGGTCACCGGAGACGATGACGTCGGCGACGGCGTCGTGCCCGCTGGCCGGGTCGACGACCCGTGCCCCGGTGAAGGTCAGGGTGCTGCGCTCGCTCACGGTCGGTCCTCTGTCGTCTCGGGGGTTGTGGAGGATCCGCCCTGGATCGGAGCGGCCTCGCCGCCCAGCATCAGGTACAGGCAGCTCATCCGGACGGCGATGCCGTTGGTGACCTGCTCGGTGATGGCGGCGTTGGGGGCGTCGGCGACGTCCGCGGTGATCTCCACGCCACGGTTCATGGGGCCGGGGTGGAGCACGATGGCGCCGTCGGGCAGTCGGGCAAGGCGGTCACGGTCCACCCCCCACAGGCGCGCGTACTCCCGGACCGTCGGGAAGAACTGGCGGTGCATGCGCTCGGACTGCACCCGCAGCAGGTACAGCACGTCGGTCTTCGGGAGCACCTCGCCGAGGTCGTGGCTGACCGTCGCACCCCACTGCTCGGTGCGCGGGGGCACCAGCGTGGGGGGCCCGACGACGGTGACGTCCATGCCCATCGTGACCATGCCCCCGACGACGCTGCGCGCCACACGGGAGTGGACGACGTCGCCGACCACGGTGGCGCGCAACCCCTCCAGCCGTCCCAGCCGGGCGCGGATGGTGTAGAGGTCCAGCAGCGCCTGGGTGGGGTGCTGGTGCCAGCCGTCGCCGGCGTTCAGCACCTTCGCGTCGACCCATCCGGTCAGCTGCTGCGCGGCGCCCGACGCCGAGTGGCGGATCACGATCGCGTCCACGCCCATGGCCTGCAGGGTCAGGGCCGTGTCCTTCAGGCTCTCGCCCTTGGAGACGCTGGAGCCTTTGGCGGCGACGTTGATGACGTCGGCCGACAGGCGCTTCTCGGCGATCTCGAAGCTGATGCGGGTGCGGGTCGAGTCCTCGTAGAACAGGTTGCACACCGTGCGTCCCCGCAGCGTCGGGACCTTCTTGATCGGCCGCAGGGCCACGTCGGCGAAGCCGGCGGCGGTGTCCAGGATGCGGGTGATCTCCTCGGGCCCGAGGTCGTCCATGCTCAGCAGGTGGGTGATCACGGGGCACCGACCTCCTGGCGGTCGATGACCGTGACCTCGTCAACGCCGTCGGTCTCGGTGAGGTGGACGCGCACCGCCTGCTCGGGACGGGTGGGCAGGTTCTTGCCCACGTAGTCGGCCCGGATGGGCAGCTCCCGGTGGCCGCGATCGACCAGCACGGCCAGCTGGATCGCCGTCGGACGGCCGTAGTCCATGACCGCGTCCATCGCCGCGCGGATCGTCCGCCCCGTGAACAACACGTCGTCCACGAGCACGACCACCAGGCCCGCGATGTCGCACGGGAACTCGGTGTGGCCCAGCGGGCGTGGGCCGGTGCGGTCGTAGTCGTCGCGGTAGAGGGTCACGTCCAGGCTGCCCGCCGGCACCGGGGACCCCTCGATGGCGGCGAGGTTGTCCGCCAACCGCCGCGCCAGCGGCACCCCGCGGCTGCGGATGCCCATCAGCACCAGGCCGTCCGCCCCGCGGTTGCGCTCCAGGATCTCGTGGGCCATGCGCTTGACGGCCCGGGTGAGGTCCTGCGCCACCAGCACGCGGTGTCCGGCCATCAGAAAACGCCTCCCCCGCGGAACGGGGAAAGCGTCGCAGGTCCGTGCAAATCGAGCCCCTTTCCGGCCTCGCGGGACCGGGCTTAAAGCGGCGTTGCTCCTGTGACCGTAGCACGCGCCCCGCCACCACGACAATCGCCCCCGATGAGTCCGACCGGCCGGGGCTGTGTCGTCCTGGTCGCGCAATCCGCGACCCTGCCTACACGGGCTTGCGTGCGCGCGCCTGGTCGAGCGCGTCGCGGATCGTGCGGGCGACCACCTGTGGCGTCTTGACCACATCCTGGTAGGTGAACCGCAAGGGCACCCGACCCGAGGTGGCGTAGCGGTTGTGCTGCTGGGCATCCTTGCGCCGCTGGTGCGAAAGCGAGTGAAACCGCAGCCCGTCCAGCTCGGTCAGCACCGGCCATCCCGGCTCCCAGGACGCGTCGGCGAAGCCGATCCGCCCGCGCGCGTCGTAGACGGCCACGTTGTACGCGGGCTCGGGCAGGCCGAAGGCGGCGACGACGTCTCGGTCGAAGCGACGCTCCAGCCATGACCAGAAGTCCTTGTCGGCGCCGGGCGCGGTGATCCGCAGGATCACGTCGGTCCCCGGCCGTCCTTGCCGCAGGTGCAAAGCGCGTCGGTGCATCCACGGCCGGGTTGCCTTGCGGCCGCAGATCAGGTCGTCCACCACGGACATCGTGTCCGCCTCGCCAAGCTGGCCGGCCATGTCCACGGCGGTGCGGGTGCCGCTGGTCGCGGGGATGCCGTCGACCGTGACGATGTCGCAGCGCTCGAGCTCGCGCGTGCGGTGGACCGTGACCTTCGCGATCACCCGGCCATGCGCCGCAGCGACGGTCACGTCCGGCTCCTCCGGCACCTGGACACGGCCGATCCCGTGCAGTTTCAAGGCCCATGCGTGGGACGCGACCGCGCCGGGACCCCCCGCGAGCACCGCCGCCATCAACTTCTCCTTCCACGTGTCCCGCGCCGACGTGAGTCGGTAGACGTCGGGGTGGACGCGCTCGATCAGGCCTCGTTGTCTCAACCGGTGGATCGCGTGCTTGCTGACGCCGGCCGCGCGTGCCTGCCACGTCGCGAAGTGCTGGTGCTGCCGGCTCGTGTCCCCGGTCAGGGCATCGAGCGGGTGGGTCGCCATCGCCACAGTGAACCTCGGTGTGCGGCGGGGCAACGCTGTTCCCACCTGGCCTGTGCACAACAGCGGGGGCCTGTGTCGTCTTGGTCGCGGAATCCGCGACCCGGACGACACAGGGGGTGGCTCAGGCTGGGGCTGGGGGGTGGGTCTCGGCGATACGGGCGAGCAGGCCGTTGACGAAACGGCCCGAGTCGTCGGTGGACAGCTCCTTGGCGAGCTCCACCGCCTCGTTGATGGCCACGGCAGTGGGCACATCGACGTCGTGGAGGATCTCGTAGAGGCCGATGCGCAGCAGGTTGCGGTCCACGACCGGCATGCGTGACAGCGTCCAGCCGTGCGCGTGCTCGGTGATCAGGGCGTCGATGGTGTCGCCGTGGCGGTGCACGCCCCGCACGAGCGCCACGGCGAAGTCGGCCGGCGGCTCCTCGGCACGCAGGTGCTCGGCGAGCACCGTCGGCAGCGGCCGGTCCTTCAGGTCGGCCTCGTACAGCACGTCGAGCGCCTGCTTGCGCGCGACGTGACGCGAGTGGCCGCGGGAGGGGGCGGTCACGCGCGGGAGAGGTACTCGCCGGAGCGGGTGTCGACCTTGACCGTCTCGCCCTCGTTGATGAACAGCGGGACCTGCACGACCGCGCCGGTCTCCAGGGTGGCGCTCTTGGTCGCGCCGCCGACCCGGTCGCCCTGCACGCCCGGTTCCGTCTCAGTGATGGTCAGGGCGACGTTGGGCGGCAGGTTCACGTCGATGACCGCGCCCTCGTAGAAGACGAGCTCCAAGCTGTCGCCCTCCTTGATCCACCGGGGGGCCTGGCCGAGCGCTTCCTCGGGCACGAAGGTCTGCTCGAAGTGCTCCGGGTCCATGAAGACGAACTGCTCGCCCTCCCGGTAGAGGTACTGCAGGGTCTGGCGGTCGAGGATCGCCTGATCCACGTCCTCGCTGGCGCGGAAGGTCTTGTCCACGGTCTTGCCGCTCTGCACGCCCTTGAGGGTGGTGCGCACGAAGGCGCCACCCTTGCCGGGCTTGACGTGCTGGAAGTACTCGACGCGCCACAGCTGCCCGTCGAGCTTCAGGGTCATGCCGTTCTTCAGGTTGTTCGTGGACACCATGGCGTCGGTTCCTCTACAGGCGGACGAGATCTCTGGGTACGTCGGTCAGCACATCCGGGGTGCCGTGGGTCACGGCGACGGTGTCCTCGATGCGGACTCCGCCGAGACCGGGGAGGTACACGCCGGGCTCGACGGTCACGATCATCCTCGCGCGCAGTGTAGCGCGCGCCTCGGGTCGCAGGATGGGCTGCTCGTGGATCTCCAGGCCGACGCCGTGGCCGGTGCCGTGCACGAAGCGCTGCCCGTAGCCCCCCCGGTCGATGGCCTCCCGGCAGGCGGCGTCGACCTGGCCGACGCCCACCCCGTCCGCCACCGCGGCGACCGCGGCGGCCTGCGCGTCGCGCACCAGCGCGAAGACCCGCGACAGCTCCGCCCCGGGATCACCGAGCGCGACCATGCGGGTCATGTCGGCGTGGTAGCCGTCGACCAGCGCGCCGAAGTCGAGCATGACCAGCTCGCCGGCGGCCAGCGGGCGGTCGGTCGCGCGGTGGTGCGGGTGCGCGCTGTGCGGCCCGCCCGCCACGATCGGCTCGAACGCCCGGTCGTGCGCCCCCAGGTCGAGCAGGGCGTGGTGCAACCGGCCCGCCACCTCGCGCTCGGTGAGACCCGGGGCGAGCCAGGTGCACAGGTCGGCGAAGGCCGCGCCGGTGACCGCGCAGGCGCGGGCGACCAGGGCGCGCTCCTCGGGTGCCTTGAGCTCGCGGAGGGCCTCCACGTGCGCGGGGGCCGCCACGACCTCCGCCGGCACCAGGTCGGCGAGCGCGCGGGCGCGGTCCCAGGACAGGTCGTGGCTCTCGAGACCAAGACGGCCACCGGGGACATGCGCGGGCAGCCAGTCGTCGGCGCGCGTGACGAGCCGGGCCACATCGGGCACCTCGCCGGCGGCCTGCTGGTCGTAGCGCCCGTCCACGACCAGGATCGCGTCCTCCGCCGTGACGAGCAGGCTCCCGGCGCTGCCCGTGAAGCCGGTCAGGTAGCGCACGTTGACCGGCCTGGTGACCAGCAGCGCGTCGAGCCCGGCCTCGACCAAACGGGCGCGCAACCGGGTGCGACGTGTGGGGTACATGCCGGTGAAGGGTACGGGAAGGGCAGACGACGACGAGGAGGCTAACCGGCGTCGAGCAGGTGCCGTGCGGCCCGCACCGCGAGCCGCACCCCGTAGGCGCCCGCGCCGGTGATGGTGACGTCCACCACCGGTGAGATGACGCTGTGGTGGCGGAAGGCCTCCCGGGCGGCCGTCTGGGACAGATGCACCTCCACTTTGGGCATGGCCAGCAGCTCGAGGGCGTCGCGCAGGGCGTAGCTGTAGTGGGTCAGCGCCCCGGGGTTCACCACCACCGCCGCGGTCCCGTCGGTGCGCGCGGCGTGCAGCCGGGCGACGAGCTCGCCTTCGGAGTCGGAGGCGAACGCATCGACTTCGGGGTGCTCCTCGCGGGCCGCCGCGACGAGCTCCTGGATGGTCGCTGTGCCGTACACGGCCGGGTCGCGGCTGCCGAGCTGTGACAGGTTGGGCCCGTGGACGAGCAGGATCCTCATGGGCGCCGCACGCTACCACCACGACCCGGGCGCCCTCAGGGCGGTCGCTGCGCAACCGCCTACCCGGCAAGCAGAGCATCGCCTCGCAAGCTCCGGCGACGCACGTCCGCGGGCTCGGGCTCGGCCTCAGGCTCAGGCCTAGGCTCAGGCCTAGGCTCAGGCGAGGGTGCGCAGCACCTCGTCGACCAGGGCGCGGTCGGGCGCCTCGACCACGAGCGCCTCCCCGGGCCGGCGGCACAGCACGAAGCGCACGCCGGGCCCGGCGTCGCCAGCGGCGCGCCGCGCCTTCTTGTCGCGGGCCAGGACCTGCCACACCGCGGCCGGGTCCAGGCGCAGGCCCCCGGTGGGCAGCGACAGCGCATCGAGCAGCGCGACGGTGCGGTCGGCCAAGCCCGCCTCGCTGATGCCCATGCGCTCGCCCAGGCGGGCCGCGAACACCATGCCGAGCGCGACCGCCTCACCGTGCAGGAAGGTGCCGTACCCGGCGAGGGTCTCGATGGCGTGACCGACCGTGTGCCCGTAGTTGAGCAGGGCGCGCTCGCCGGCCTCGCGCTCGTCGGCGGCGACGATGCGAGCCTTCACCGCCACACCCCGGCGCACGACCTCCGTCAGCACGCCGGGATGGCCGGCGACGGCGTCGCCTGGCCGGTCCTCGAGCAGCTCGAGCACCGCCGGGTCGTCGATGAACCCGTACTTGGCCACCTCACCCAGCCCCGAGCGCAGCTGGCGTGGCGGCAGCGACGTCAGCGTCGCCGTGTCGGCGACCACCGCCCGCGGCTGGTGGAACGCCCCGACGAGGTTCTTGCCCTCGGGCAGGTTGATGCCCGTCTTGCCCCCGACCGCGGCGTCCACCTGGGCCAGCAGCGTGGTGGGCACCTGCACGACCGGCACGCCGCGGTTCCAGGTGGCGGCGGCGAAGCCGGCGAGGTCGCCGACCACGCCGCCGCCCAGGGCCACCACGGCGTCGTCGCGCCCGAGGGGCACGGCCGCGAACCGGTGGTACAGCGATCCCAGCGTGTCCAGGGTCTTGGCCTCCTCGCCGTCGGGCACCACCAGCCGGTGCACCTCGAATCCCCCGCCGGCCAGCGAGTCCTCGACCGTGGCGGCGTACAGGGCCTCGACGGGACCGACGGTCACCACCGCGACCCGGCGGGTGTGGGCGGGCCAGGGGACCTCGTCGACCAGGCCCGGGAGCAGGCCCGCACCCACGACCACGTCGTAGGACCCCGCAGGCAGGGCCACCGGGATGCGGGTGGCGGTCACCGGGTCTCGTCCCAGCTCAGCAGGCCGGCCTGGCCGCGCGCCCACTCGAGGATCATCTCGACGATCGCGTCGGGGTCCATCGTGTCGGTGGCGACGGTGAAGGCGGCTGCGCCGGCGTAGTCCCGGTCGCGGCGGCGGCGCAGCTCCGCCAGCCGGGCGGTCACATCCTCGGCGCCGGCCACCATCGGACGGTCGGCGGCGCCGCGGCCCACGCGCTCGGCCAGCACCGCCGGGTCCGCGTCGAGCAGGACGAGGTCGCCACTCATCCGCAGCTGGGTCGCGTTGCCCGGGGTGGACACCGCTCCCCCGCCGACCGCGATGACCTGTCCGCGCAGGGCCGACACTCGGCGCACGGCTTCGGCCTCGAGCTCGCGGAAGGCGCGCTCACCCTGCTGGGCGAAGATCTCGGGGATCGCCTGGTCCGCCTCCTCGACCACGATCGCGTCGGTGTCGGCGAAGGGCCGGCCGAGCCGCTCGGCCAGCAGGCGGCCGACGGTGGTCTTGCCCGCCCCCATCAGCCCGATGAGCACGAGGTTGCGTCCCGGCGCGATGACGCTCATTGGCCTGATGCTACGGGGTCGGGCGGTTGTCGGCTCCCGGACAGATATGTCCCGAAGCCGACAAGGGCGCTCGTCCCCGGCGTGCGGCGACGGCTCAGCCCGTCAGGGTGCCCAGGTAGGCGTCGAGGTTGCGCACGACCTCGTCCAGGGAGTCCCCCCCGGTCTTCTCGAGCAGCGCGTCGGCGACGGTCAACGCCACGACGGCCTCGCACACCACGCCGGCCCGGGGCACCGCGCACACGTCGGAGCGCTGGGTGATGGCCTGCGCGGGCTCGCCCGTCGAGACATCGACGGTGTCCAGCGGGCGGGTCAGGCTGGAGATCGGCTTCATGGCCGCACGGACCCGCAGGGGCTCGCCCGTGGTCATCCCGCCCTCGAGGCCTCCCGCCCGCTGCGTCGCCCGCCGGTACGGCGAGACGCCGTCCTGGCCCGGAGCGGCCGGATGGATGGTGTCGTGCGCCTCGGAGCCCGGGACCGCGGCGCTGCCGAACCCGTCACCGATCGCGACGCCCTTGAAGGCCTGGATGCTCATGAGGGCCGCGGCCAGGCGGGTGTCGAGCTTGCGGTCCCAGTGGACATGGCTGCCGAGGCCGGGCGGCAGGCCGTCGACGAGCACCTCGATCACGCCCCCGAGGGTGTCGTTGTCGGCCTTGGCGGCATCGATGCGCGCGACCATCCGCGCGCTGGCGCCCGGGTCGGCGCAGCGCACCGGGTCCGCGTCGATGCGCGGCGTGTCGGTCGGCCCGGGCGGGGGGGCGTCGTCGGCGACCGTGACCTCGCCGATGCGCACGACGTGGGAGACGATCCCGATGCCCACGGCGGCGAGCAGGCCGCGCGCGCACGCGGCCAGCCCGACACGGGTCGCGGTCTCGCGGGCGCTTGCCCGCTCGAGGACGTTGCGGGCCTCCCCGAAGCCGTACTTCTGCATGCCGACGAGATCCGCATGTCCGGGACGGGGACGGGTCAGCGGCGCACCGCGACCCGTGGCGAGCAGCGCATCGGCATCCTCGGGCGGGTCCACGCCCATCACCTCGGTCCACTTCGGCCACTCGGTGTTGTGGATCACGAGCGCGATCGGCGAGCCGATCGTCAGGCCGTGGCGGACACCGGCGAGGATCTCGAAGTGGTCGGCCTCGAAGGACATCCGCGGTGACCGGCCGTGGCCGAGGCGACGGCGCTCCAGCTGGCGGGCGATCTCGGCACGGTCGACGGGGACGCCGGCGGGCAGCCCTTCCAGGATGCCGACCAGTGCCGGTCCGTGGGACTCGCCGGCGGTGAGGTAGCGCAGGGTCATGGTGCCCGCAGCGTACTGCCCGCGCCCCTGGCGGCCCTCAGCTGCCGTGCGCCTCCTCCGGGGGCACCGCGACGGCCCCGTCCAGGTACGCGTCGAGGTCTCGTCCGCGGATCCGGTAGTTCTTGCCGACGCGGATGGCCGGCAGGTCACCGGCCTTGATCAGGCGGTAGACGGTCATGTTGGAGACGCGCATGTGCTCGGCCACCTCGGCCACGGTCCACAGTCGATCCCCGCCTGCTGCGCCTTCCGGCATCCCTGAGTCCTCTCGCGGGCCGGCGTGCTGGCATGCCGGCGCTCCCCTGGCGGCACGACGCCGCCCTGCCTGTGCTGGCGCCGTCCCTCTGCCGGAGCTCTGGTCACCAGCCTCATCCTGAACACCAGTCCCGCTACACGTCAAGGGCAACGTCGAACCGCAGGCGTCTACGCCCGGTTCCGGCCGAGGTTTCTCGTCGCTATTGTCCGCTTTTGAAGGACGGCCGGTAGATGCCGGTAGATGGCGTGGGGCAGCGGCAGGGGGATGTCGGTGTCCGTCCCGTGCACGATGGTGGTCTCCTCGCCGCGGACCAGCCACTCGCCGGTCGACGGGCGGTAGACCGCGACGTCGGTGGCACCCTCGCCGGTGTAGTGGCCCGGCATCGGCACGTCGCCGTCCTGCCCGTGGTGGACGGGGCCGTCCACCCCCTGGATGTGCCAGGTGCCCGTGGACGGGCGGTAGAACGCGACGTCGGTGGTGCCGTCGCCGGTGTAGTCGCCGGGCACCGGCACGTCGCCGTCCTGCCCGTGGCGCATCCGGCCCACCCCGTGGATGTGCCAGTCGCCCGTCGACGGGCGGTACACCGCGACATCGGTGGTGCCGTCGCCGGTGTAGTCGCCGGGCACCGGCACGTCGCCGTCCTCGCCGAAACGCAGCTCGCTGACCCCGCGGATGTGCCAGGTGCTCGTGGACGGGCGGTACACGGCGATGTCGGTAGCGCCGTCGCCGGTGTAGTCGCCGGGCACCGGCACGTCATCCTCGTCGCCGTAGCGGAACTCGCCGACCCCGTGGATGAGCCAGGTGCCGGTGGATGGACGGTAGACGGCGGCGTCGGTGGCACCGTCGCCGGTGTAGTCGCCAACCGCACCCCCGGGATGCACGGTGACGGTGACCGTGGCGCCGGCGGTGGCGCCGTGCCGGTCGGTCACGACGTAGGAGAACGAGTCCTTCCCGGCGAAACCGGGACCCGCGGTGTAGGTGCACCGGCCTGCCCTGACGCACACGACCGAGCCGTGCGGCGCACCGGTCCAGTGCGCGACCGCCAACCCGTCGCCGCGGTCGTTGGCCAGCACGTCGACCGACCCGGCGGCGTGGCGGCGCGCCACAAGCGCGTCGTCCACCGCCACGATGGTTGCCCTGGCGTCGGGCGGTGGAGCCGGTGCAGGCGCGGTATCCGGGGCAGGTGCGGGGTCTTGGACAGGGGCTGGGGCTGGGGCTGGGGCCTCGGGGGCCGGTGCGGGCGGGGGCGCAGGAGCTGGGGCCTCGGAGGCCGGTGCGGGCGGGGGCGCGGGAGCGAGAGCCTCGAGGGCGGGGGCCTCGGGGGCTGGTGCGGGCGGGGGCGCCACGACAAGGTCGGGCGCGGGGGTCGGGGGCGAGGAGGCGGTGAGCTCCGAAGACGGTGGCGTCAGCCGATCGTTGATCGTGCGCGCCACCGTGGGCTCGACACAGGACGCGAAGCCGTAGGCGCGCTCGCCGATGACGGTGAGGTGGACCGCGACGGTCTGCTCGACCTCCACGTTGCTCTCCAGGCCCGACAGGACCACCTGCACGTGCATCCGGTACACCGGCGAGCTGAGCGCCGTGTCGTGCAGCGGACCGTACGGCATCCGCCAGTCAGCCACGGGGGCGACCGTGTCCGCGCGCAGGGTCAGCTCCTGACGCAGTTGGTCGGGGACGCCGTCGGGGTACCAGGCCCGCCGGCACCGCTCGACGGAGTAGCCGAGGCTCGGATGGAGCCGCTCGGCCACGAACGTGATCCCGTCCACGGGACTGCCCTGGAACGCCGCGGTCCGCTCGTCCCAGTACGCGGCGATCGCGGCGGCGTGCTCGTCCGGCACCGCGACGTCCTCCTGGGCAGAGGAGGCCTGCGGGAGATCCTGAAACGGTGCGGACGGCTCGGCCGACGCCGCCGTGCCCGCTCCCGCGCCGATCCCGGTCCCGAGCGCCAGCGCGAACGCCAGCAGCATGACCATGGGTTGACGCAGGCGTGATCCCCGCACGGGTTCGTGCGGGGTACCCAAGGTCGTGCTCCATACGGGCGCCATCGTTGCCTACTGACCTTTCCACATCAACGACACAGATCTAGAGGTCCCTAGATTAGGAATCGGCGTTTGCGCCATGACCTTGAGGACCGCTTCGCCTGCCATCATCCCGCCCCTCCCGTCACCCGCCAGCCACACCGGTCGGGGACGGGTTATCGGCTCTCGGACACGCATGTCCCGGAGTCGACAACCGGCGGCACGTCGCCGGCGGTGGGAGCGGCTCAGTCGTTGCAGGGTGCGGCGGTACCGCGGTGACCGGCCGTGCCCGAGACGACGACGCTCGAGCTGGCGGGCGATCTCGGGGCGGTCGACGGGCACGCCTCAGACGCGGGCTTCTTCGCCCTCGCACACCACGACCCGATCGCCGCCGTCGACCGACAGGGTCGCGCAGGCGTCGGCGATGTCGACCAGCTCGAACCGGCCGGCGAACGTCTCGCCCTCGGCGGGCTCGTGGGCCTCGCCATCAACCGTGAGCTGTGCGCGCGCCGGACCGTCGCCGTCGCTGACGATGCCTGTCAGCGCCACGGTGGCGTCGCCGTCGGGGAGGTCCTCGATCTCGACAGGGGTGCTGCCCTGCCCCGGGCCACCCTCGGCGGTCACCAACTGCCGGAAGGGGTCGCGGGGGGTGAAGGACCCGAGCGACTCAGCCACGGCTGCATCATCGTGGTCCTCGACGGCGTCGTCATCGGTCTCGGGCTCGGCGCGGGGGCTCGCCGGCACGGGCAGCGCGCCGGGGTCCTCGTCGCCGCCGAACAGCAGCGGTTTGACGATGAAGACGAATGCCAGCGCGACGACCACGGCAGCTCCGAGGAGCGCGAGCAGCTTGGGGTTGAGGCGGTTGGCGAGAGGGATGCTCATCGGCGGGCCTCCGGGCGGTGCGACCTTGGGGTCATGACGGTGTGTCCTCCTGGTCGCCCTGCGCGGTTGCGCCGGGATCCTGACCCTCGGGACCGCCTTCCTCGGCGCCCCCGTTCTCGCCAGGCGTGGACGGGGTCGCACCGGGGGCGTCGGGGGCGACGGTGGCGGCCACCGGTAGGACGGCGAACAGCTGCCCGGCCCAGGTGGTCGCCAGACTGGGGAACCCCTCGGCCCCCTCCGCCAGGTTGACGCTCTGGGTCAGGACGGCGCGGGGAACGTCCTGCTCGAGCCGGCGGAAGAAGTCCACCGTCGGGAAGTAGCCACCCTCGGTGACCATGTTGACCGCGATGGACGCGAGCGTGGTGGTGGGGTCCCCGGTGTCGGGTGCGCCCTCGACGATGACCGGTTGCTCGAAGGACACCGCGGTGATGTCCACGCCGGCCGCATCGGCGGTCCGCTGGAACTGGCGGATGACGTCGGGCTGTGCCACGCCGGTAGGCAGGAACTCCTCCTGGAGGGCGACCACGGCCCGGTAGTGGTCCGCGTCCTCGCGGATGGCCTCGAGCTGGGCGATCTCGGCGGCCAGCTGGCCCTGCTGGCTCTCGAGCTCGGCGGTTGCAGACTCAAAGGCCGCCTGCTCCTCCATCGCCGGCTTGTACAGCAGGAACCAGAAGCCGGCGACGAGCACGACAGCGACGAGCGCACCGATCAGGGGGGCACGGTTCTTCACGGGGTGGCCTCCGTGGGCAGGCCATCGGCGTACCGGCCTGTGTAGGCGTCGCGGTCGAGGGTGACCGTGCCGGCGAAGTCGGTGACATCGGTCGCGCCGGTGTCGGCGTCGGGCGGCGCCGACGCGGTGGTGACGAAGGTGTTGAAGAACGCCCCGGCGCGGTCGAAGTCAACGATCACGGTCTCCACACCAGGCGCGACGCGCTCGACGGAGTAGCCGCTGAACTCGGCGGTGGCCACGGACTCGCCGAAGTCGATCGCGCTGTCCTGGGCGCTGTCCGCGCCGTCGTTCGCGGCGATCGTGAGGCTGCGTAGGGACGCGTGGGACGGGAAGGCGAGCGACAGCTCGTTCAGGACCTCGGAGAAGGCGATCTCGTGCTCCATCGCCGAGGCCAGCAGGGTGTCGCGGTTCTCCATGAACTCGGCGAGCTCGCCGTACTCGGCCAGCTCGGCGACCTCGGTCTGCAGCCGGGCAACCTCAGCCTCGGCCACGTCGCGCGCCTCCTCGGCGTGTCCGACCTCGACCAGGCGCAGCACGTAGCCGGCACCCATCAGGCCGACCAGGAGCAGCACCGCGCCGGCGGTATACTGGGTGACGCGGCGGGCCCGCAGGCGCTCGGTCTGCTCCTGTGGGAGCAGGTTGACGCTGACCGCCACGGCGTTAGCGGGCATCGACAGCGAGGCCGACGGCCACCGCGAGCTGCGGCTCTGCGTCGACGAGTTGTGCGTAATCGTACTCGACCTTGCCAATCTTGATCTCCTGCATCGGGTGGCCGCGTTCGACCGGGATGTCCAGCTCGGATGACAGACGTGTCTGCAGGTCGGGCAGCCGGGCGCCGCCGCCGGACAGCACGACACCGTGCACACCGACGGCTTCGGGCTGCGCCGCGTAGTAGTCCAGCGACCCGCGGATTTCGCGCACGAGCTCGTCGGTACGGTCGGCGATGAGGCGCTCGGCCTCGCCCGCGGGTGGGGCGCCGTCGCCGGCCATGCCGGCCGTCGCCTTCGTGCGCTCGGCCTCCTCGTGACTGATCCCGAGCCCCTTGCTCAGCGACGCGGTGACCGCGCTGCCGCCCATGAGCAGGACGCGCACGAACTTCGGGACACCGCAGTCGTGGACGACGATCTTGGTGACGTCGGCGCCGATGTCGAGCAGCATCTCGCCCTCACCCGCCACCCGCGGCTCGTGCCGCACCAGGCTGCGCACCATGGCGAACGCGTCGAGGTCGATCTTGACCGGGGTGAGCTTCGCCGCCCGCACGCACGCGACCAGCGAATCGACCATCGTGCGCTGGGCCGCGACGAGCAGGATGCGGCTCATCGGCACACCGCTGTCGGACTCGTACTCGTCGAGCACATGCAGGTCCAGGATGGCCTGCTCGACGGGGAAGGGGATGTGGTCCTGCGCCTGGAACTCCAGTGACTGGCGCAGCTCTGGCAGGGGCAGGTGGGGCAGATCGACCTGGCGGACCACGACCTGCTGGTTAGCGAGGCCGAGCGTGACCTTGCGGTGGGAGAACTTGTAGCGCTCCCAGAGGGTGCGCAGCGCCTCGGTCACCACATCGCCATCGACGACCTCACCGTCGCGCATCGCGCCGGGTGGCAGCTCCACCTGGCCCGTGCGCAGGAGCCGCGAGGGACCACGTCCGGTGACGCTCAGCTCCACGGCACGCACCGCGGACGAGCCGATATCAAGACCGATGGTATGGGGCATACCGCAGTCCTCGTCGGATTCGGTGCAATCCTTTAGCACCTCGTGCGCGCGCACCACCAGCGCGTGGTCCGCAGCGTGGGCGGGTCAGCCGGGCGCGTCAGCAGTCGGTGGACTGCCTGTCGACCTCGACCCGCGGACGTGGGCCGTCAGGGGTGTCGACGGTCAGCAGCCAGGGCGCCGAGCGTCTCCAGGGAGGCGCCCCGGACGCGCCGAAAGGGCGGCTCCCGGGGGGAGCCGCCCTTCGGGCAACCGCTACAACAGGCAGCCTGTTGCCAGCCGAGCGTTAGGTGCCGGAGATGGATCCGACGCTCGAGTCGAGGGTGTAGACGGTGTCGCTGTTGACGTGCGACGCGGTCATCACGTACCCGTCGGCGTCCGCGCTCACGATGGCGAAGTCCACCACGGCTGGGTCGCTGTTGAAGCCCTCACCCTCGAGGGCGGCCACGTCCGCGAGGGCGTACGAGCCGTCGTTGCCCGTGGCGTAGGACTCCATCGCCACCGCGGCGTTGCGCAGGTCGGACTGGGCGGTGCCGTCCCAGGCGCGCTCGCGCTGGGAGAGGAAGGTCGGGATGGCGATGGCGGCGAGGATGCCGATGATGATGACGACGACGAGGAGCTCGATGAGGGTGAAGCCCTCTTCGTTGCCTTGGAGCCGCTTCTGGATCCACTTGGTCACGGTGTACCTCCGGTGCGTTGGGATGATGGCAAGTTGCAGTCCCGCAGCGGTGCCCCTCGGACATCTGGTAGCGAGGCAGCCCGGCTGGCCGGGGAATGAACGAAAGTCCCGGCTCCGTGGCTTTGCGTCCCCGCCTCACGGCGGGTTTGCCTTGTCTGCGTCCGCTTCCTTGCGATTACTCTGTGTCCGTCGGCACGAACATGGCCCGCCTTGAGCGGAAAGAGGCGTGGGCTACTCGATGAGCTCGAAGATCTTGAACATCGGCATGTACAGGGCGATGACCATGCCGCCGACGACCCCGCCGAGCACGCCGATCATGAGCGGCTCGAGCATGGCCGTCAGGGACTCGGTCATGGCCTCGACCTCCTGGTCGTAGAAGTCGGCGATCTTGCCGAGCATGGTGTCCATGGCGCCGGTGTCCTCCCCGACCGAGATCATCTGCACGACCATCGGGGGGAAGACCGCGTGCCGGCCCAGTGGGCCGGCGACGCTCTCGCCCTCCTTGACCGACATCTTGACGTCGTTGGCCGCGTCGCCGATGACCCCGTTGTTCACGGTCTCCGCGGTGATCTCCAGGGCGGTCAGGATGGGCACGCCCGCGGCCAGCAGGATGCCGAAGTTGCGGGCGAACCGGGTCAGCGCCAGCTTGTGGAACAGCGTCCCGAAGACCGGCAGCTTGAGCTTCAGGCGGTCGAGACCATGGCGCACCCTCGGCTGCTTGCGCGCGTACACAAAGGCCTTCCACGCCGCGGGCGGCACGAACATGATGATGTACCAGTAGCTCGTCAGGATCTCCGAGGCGCCCATCAGGACCGTGGTCGGCAGCGGCAGCGTCCCACCGAGGGAGTCGAACATCTCCACGAACGTCGGCACGATGAAGACCAGCATGATGCCGACCAGCACCACCGCCATGAGCAGCACGACGACCGGGTAGGTGAGCGCCGACTTGATCTTGCGTCGCAGCGCCAGGTCCTTCTCCAAGGTCTCGGCGACGCGCAGCAGCACCTCGTCCAGCATGCCCGCGGTCTCGCCGGCCCTGACCATGGCGACGTAGAGCTTCGGGAACTCCTCGTGGTCGGCGACGGCCTCCGACAGCGACCGACCGGTCTCGATGTCGTTGCGGACCTCGCCGATGATCTCGGCCAGCTTGGGGTTCTCCGACTGCTCCGCCAGGATGTTCAACGCCCGGATGAGCGTCAGCCCGGAGCTGATCATGGTGGCGAACTGGCGGGAGAAGATCGACAGGTCCTTCAACCCGACCTTGGGGCCGAACCCGGGGATCGTGATCGCGGTGTTCAGGCCAGCGCCCGCATTGGTGGCCGTGACCGACACCGGGACGTAGCCCATCTCGCGCAGCTTGGCGACCACGACCTGCTGGTCGGGGCCGTCGAGGGTGCCGTTGTGGGTCTTGCCCGCCCGGTCGCGAACGGTGTACTTGAACTCCGTGGTCGTGGGCATGGCTCAGGCCTTGCCGCAGAGGCGGTTGAAGTCCGGGACGTTGTTGCACTTCTCCAGTGCGGCGCTGTGGGTCACCGTGCCGGCGATCACCAGGTTGGCCAGCGACTGGTCCATGGTGATCATCCCGTGGGCCTTTCCCGCCTGGATCGACGAGTACATCTGGTGGGTCTTGCCCTCGCGGATGAGGTTGCGGATCGCCGGGGTCGCGACCATCACCTCGCAGGCGGCCACGCGTCCCTCGCCGTCGGCGGTCTTGACCAGCTGCTGGCACATCACCCCCTGCAGCGCCCCGCCGAGCATGACGCGGATCTGCTCCTGCTGCTCGGGAGGAAAGACGTCGATCACGCGGTCCACCGTCTGTGGCGCGTCCTGGGTGTGCAGCGTGCCGAACACCAGGTGCCCGGTCTCCGCGGCGGTCAGCGCCACCTGGATCGTCTCCAGGTCACGCATCTCGCCGACGAGGATGACGTCGGGGTCCTGGCGCAGGACATGCTTGAGCGCCTGCGCGAAGCTCAGCGTGTCGGTGCCGAGCTCACGCTGGTTGACCACCGAGCGCTTGTGGGCGTGCAGGAACTCGATCGGGTCCTCGATGGTCATGATGTGGCTGGCCCGCTCACGGTTGATCACGTCGATCAGTGCTGCCAGGGTCGTGGACTTGCCGGAGCCCGTTGGGCCGGTGACCAGCACGAACCCGCGCGGCAGGTGCGCGAAGTTCACCACCTGCGCGGGGATGCCCAGCTCCTCGATCGACAGGATGTCGAAGGGGATGACGCGCATCACCGCGCCGATGGAGTCGCGCTGCTGGAAGACGTTCACGCGGAAGCGGGCGACCTTCGGCACCGCGTAGGAGATGTCGAGCTCCAGGTCGTTCTCGAAGCGCTCACGCTGCTTCTGGGTGAGGATGCCGTAGAGCATCTTCTGCAGCTCGTCGGGCGTCATCACCGGGTAGCCATCCAGGGGCTGCAGCTCGCCTTTCACCCGGATGGTGGGGGCCACGCCGGCCGTGAGGTGCAGGTCGGACCCGCCGTGCTCCAGCAGTCCGGCGAGCACCGCGTCGAGGTCGACGGCCTGCTCCTGTTCGAAGGCGAGCAGCTCCGGCTTGCCTCCCGGCGGGGCGGCTGGGGCCGCCTGCGCGGGCTGAGCGGTGTCGGCGAGCCGGTCGATTGCGGCCTGCAGGTCGGCGCGCACGGCCAGGGCCAGGACCGCGGGCAGGCCGGTCATGGCCGTCACCCGCTCCAGCGCGGCGGTGTTGTTGGGGTCCGCGACAGCCACGAGGACGTCGCCGCCCTGCCCGAAGGCCACCGGCAAGGCGAACAGCTCGGCGGCGACGGTCTTTGGCACCAGTGCCGCGGCCTCCGGATCGACGGCACCAACGGTCGTGTCGGCGAACGGGACCCCGAGCTGCTGGGCGACCATCGTCATCACCTGCGCCTCGGTCACCGCACCCATCGCCACCAGATGCTTGGCCAGCGGTGGCCCGTCCGCAGCCCCGCTCTGGCCGCGCGCGGTCTCGAGCGTGGCGGCGTCGATCAGGCCTTGGGTCAGCAGCGACTCACCGATTGCAATGGTCATGGCGGTAGGCTTCGACGCGTCAGCGTCGCGACTTGAGCGCTACACCACGACCCGGGCGATCTCCTCCAGGGTGGTGAGCCCCATCGCCACCTTGGCCAGCCCGTCCTGGCGAAGCGTGCGCATCCCCTGGGCGACGGCGAACTTGGTGATCTCATCGGTGGAGGCGCGCTCGACGATGAGCCGCTCGATCTCCTCGGAGACGAGCATGACCTCGTGCACCGCCAGCCGACCGCGGTAGCCGGTCGCCGCGCAGTGCGTGCAGCCCACCGCCCGGTACAGGGTCGGCATGCTCTCGGCGTCCTCACGCGTGAAACCGGCGACGTTCAGCTCCGTCTGGGTCGGCTCGTAGGGCTCCTTACACCGAGTGCACAGCTGGCGGGCCAGGCGCTGGGCGAGCACGCAGTCCACCGCGGAGGCCACCAGGAACGGGTCGACCTGCATCTCGGTCAGCCGCGTGACGGCCGACGGAGCGTCGTTGGTGTGCAGTGTCGCCAGTACCAGATGGCCGGTCAGCGCCGCCTCCATGCCGATCTGGGCGGTCTCGTGGTCGCGCATCTCCCCGACCAGGACCACATCGGGGTCCTGGCGCAGGATCGAGCGCAACGCCGAGGGGAAGGTCAGGCCGGCCTTGGGGTGGATCTGGACCTGGCTGATGCCCGGGATGCGGTACTCGACGGGGTCCTCGACCGTCACGCAGTTGACCCCGGGGCTGCTGATGATGTTCAACGTGGCGTACAGGGTCGTGGACTTGCCCGACCCCGTGGGGCCGGTCACCAGGATCATGCCGTAGGGCTTGGTGAAGCTGCGCTTGTAGCGCTCGTAGTTGTCCGCCAGGAACCCGAGGTCTGGCAGCTCCATCAGGACCGAGGACTTGTCGAGGATGCGCATCACGACCTTCTCGCCCGCCACGGTCGGCAGCGTCGAGACGCGCAGGTCGATGCTCTTGCCCGCCGCCGTGACGCTGATCCGCCCGTCCTGGGGGATGCGGCGCTCCGCGATGTCGAGCTCGGCCATGATCTTCAGCCGACTGACCACCCCGGCGTGGATGCGCTTGCTCTGCGTCGTCACCTCGTGCAGCACGCCATCAACGCGGTAGCGCACCCGCAGCTCGCGCTCCTGCGGCTCGATGTGGATGTCCGACGCCCGGTCCTGCACCGCCTGGGTGATGAGTGCGTTGACGAACTTCACGATCGGGGCGTCGTCGAAGACCTCGGTCAGGCCGTCGAGGTCGTCCATGCCCTCGTCGCCGTCGAGGGACTCGGCAACGTCGAGCACCGACTCCCCGGAGCGGGTGTAGCTGTCGATGGCCGCGGTGATGTCGGTCCTGGTCGACACGACCGGGCGCACGTCGCGGTCGGTGGAGGTGCGGATGTCGTCCAGCGCCAACACGTTGGTGGGATCGCTCATGGCGACGATCAGGCGGCCGTCCTCGTCGTAGCCGACCGGCAGGACCCCGTAGCGACGGCACAACGCGGCGGGGAGGCTCGCGGCGGCCAGGGTGTCGACCTGGCGGTCGGTCAGCTCGACGAACTCCAGGCCGAGCTGCATGGCGACGGCCCTCGCCAGGTCCGTCTCCGTGCACAGCTCCAGCTCGACCAGCACCTGCCCCAGGGGCGCGCCGGTGCGGGACTGCTCGACGCGAGCGCGCTCGAGGTCGACCGCCGACACCAGGCCCTCGTCCAGCAGCACGGCGGTGAGCTGACGCTGACCGCGCGGCATCGGTTACTCCTCCCGCCAGCTATGGACGTGGTAGTCGCCGGTGCGCAACCCGCTGGCCATGTCCTCATCGTAGTGGAACTGCCAACCACCCTGGTTCAACACGGTCTTGCAGACGAGCGACCCGTAGATCTCCACCTGCGCGTTGGACTGCTGGTTTCCGCACGAGGCGTTGGGCGCATAGACGGCGGCGCCGAGCTTGGCGTGCTGGCGGACCTGCACCGCGGCCAGCACGTTGTTGCCCTGCGCCGGCTGGTCATCGGCCAGGGTGAAGATCTGCAGGCGCCGGGCCGCCGGCATGTTGGGATCCGCCGGGAAGCCGCTACTGCAGCCGGTGCAGTTCACCTCGACATGCCCGTCGATCTTGATGCGGTCACGCACCACGATGACCAGCCCGTCGTCGGCGGTGACGCTGCTGGGCAACTCGGTCTTGACGTCGAACAGCAGCTCCGAGAAGCAGTAGTAGTCACCGCCGACGCGCAAGTCCGACTCCGGGTCGCTGGGGGCCAAGGTTGCGGCGGCGGGGTCGCCGGTGCCGGTGACGTTGTCCGACGCCGTCCAGCTGGGAAAGCTGCTGCACCCGTCGAGGAGGTCCTGCACCAGCGGCACGCCCACGCCGATGTCGAGCGGCTCATCGACGTTGTAGCGGTGCTGGGGATCGTTGTTCTCGTCGCAGTACACCGAAGCCGACGGACCGCACCGCTCCGGGCCGTTGTTGTCCGGGTTGGCCCAGTCGTGCACGTGCACCCGGTCGGCGTAGTTGGCGCCCGAGCCCGACGAGCCCATGTCGATGTTACCGTTGGAGGCCACGATCCCGAAGCACTGCGGCGACGGGCCCGGGCAGCGCTGCTGCGTCGCGCTGCTGTAGGAGTCGGCACTGTTGCCGCCCTGGAAGTTCACGCCCAGGTGGGTCGCCAGCGAGGTGTCGAAGATCGGTCGGTCGGCGAGCTCGGCGACGACCGTCCGGCTGGCGTCGTTGGGGCCAGTGCCGGTGGACGTCACGACCCACGGGCCGGTCTCGTCCGCGCGGGTGGCCGACCAGGTGTAGTCGTAGCCGTTGGCGGTGCCGCTGCCCGTCGCGCTGTCGCCGACGATCAAATTGCTGTTCAGTTCAAACGCGGCCTCCTCGACCCCCGCCTCGGCAGCGTGCACGACCGTGGTGAACGCACCATCGCGCTGCACGGAGCGCTGCTCCGCGGTCGTGCGCGCGTAGAGCATGCTCGTCAGGCCGGCCATGATGATGACCACCAGCAGAGCCAGCGGCACCGAACCGCGCTCGCCGCCGAGGATGGTGCGCACGGCCGTGCTCATCGCTGTCTCCTTGGCTCAGGCATTACGCAGCGTCACCCGGGTGGCCACCTCGATCGGGGACCGCCCACCCTCCAGGGCGTGACGCACGGTCAGGTGCACCTCGGCGACCTGGTCCAGCGCGGCCTCGAGCACCGCCGTGGATATGAAGGTGCCGGACCCGTCGGTGCACCCGGTGATGCACGACCCGTCGGCGGCGTAGTAGGCGAACAGGGGCTGCGTGCCGTCGGTGACGATCTCGGTCAGCAGGGTGCGGGTGACATCGCTGACGGGCGCGTCCGCCGGGTCCGCCCCGGCCGCCCACACGCGTCGTCGTTCTGTGAGCACCCCATCGGTCACGGTGAAGGTGAGGCGCATCCGCTGGACAGGGTCGCCACGGAAGACGTCGGTCTCCAGGCTGGACGGCGACGCGGCGCCCAAGGCCGCGCCGGTGATGTCGCGGGAGTCCCCGGCCCGGATCTCGCGGCTGACGCCGGCGACGGCCTGGTGGATGGCGGTCAGCGCCGTGATGCGGGACTCGGTGTGGCGCGTCACCTCGTGCGCGGACACCACGCCGGTGGCGACGATGGTGCCCACCACCAGCAGCAGCACCGCCGCCACCATCAGCTCGACCAGGCTCACGCCTGTCTCGTCGTGGCAGCGGGCCCGCAGACCCCCGATCAACACGTATCTCCCACGAGCTGGACTTCGAGCACGGTGCTGCGGCTGACCGTCGCACCGTCGGACCCCCGCTGGCCCGCGGTGGTGATGGTGTTCGAGCCGGGGGCGAGGGAGCCGCCGGGAATGGTGGCGGTCAGCAGCGAGCCGCCGGCAGTGGCCGTGGTCTGCTGGGCGTTCACCGTCCCGCTCTCGTACGTCACGGTGACGGTGTCCTCGTCGACGAGCCCATCGATCTCGGTGTCGATGTCGACCGGGTCCACCAGGCTGGTGACGCACACCGTCGAGGTCACCGAGACCACCGCCAGCGGCTGCAGGAAGCGCACGAGCGTGCTGCCGATCACCTCCTGCTCGTAGGGCGAGGCCCGCGTGGCCACGAAGGTGAACAGCACGTCGCCGTTCGGAAAGGTGTGCCCGTCCGCGGCGGTCACCGTCCCCGACCAGTTCAGATGGTCACTGCTGACGAGCGACCGCTCGGTCACGTCGGTCACGCCACGCTGCACGTAGCGGGCCGCGACGAAGTCGGCCTCAGCCGACGTCAGCGCCGTGAGGGCGAGGCTGTCGTTCAGGGTGGTGTCGAGGGTCCCGTCACTGTTGATGTAGACCAGCTCGGGCGCCACCCCCAGCAGGCTCAGGACGAAGTCGCTGCCGGGCGCCTCGTCGGGGGTGGGGCTGCGCAGCGAGTCGACGCTCACGCTGCGTGCCTGCCCGCGGTCGGACCAGTCCAGGGCCACGCGCAGCTGCTTGTAGTCCTGGGCGGCCGAGGTCTGAGTGTTGTCGATCCACACGATGGAGCGGCGCACCGTGACCGTCAGGCCGGATGCGTCGAGCGTCTCCTCCGGCAGGGGGGCGCGGGCATCCACAGGGCGCTGGCTGGCCAGCAGCACGGTGTCCGGCGGGATGGCCCCGTCGAAGTCGTCGTCGTAGAAGCCCACCTCGTCGAAGGCCAGCACCCGCAGGTTCTCCAACTCCTCGTTGGCCAGGGCGGTCGCCTTGGTGCGGCTCTCGGCGTTCTGCACCGAGACCAGCGCGGTGGTGAAGAAGCTCGCCGACGCGCTCATGACCACGCCGAGGATCACGAACGCAACGAGCATCTCCACGAGAGAGATGCCGTCGTCGCCGTCGAGGCGACGGCGCAGGCGGGTGAGCATCGGGGCACGCTTCCGGTCGAGGATGGATTCCGTCCTTCTCCGGTGTCGACAAGTAGAGTCCGAACCTTGAGCGGCACACCCAGCGGCGTGGCGTTCACCACCCGTGGGTTCGGGGGCCGGCCCCACGCAAGCGGCACGCGCCGCCCGCCCAGCCTCAGGGCGTGCCGGCCTCGTCGCGCCAGATGCGCAGCGGGCGGTTCATCGCATCCAGCGTCGCGCGCACGGCAGCGACCCGCGGGTCCCCCAGGGCCAGCGCGGACCCGAGGAAGGTCTGCCGCCCACGGGGCCCGGTGCAGTGCACGCCACCGATGACGTAGCGGGGCCGCGTGCCGTCGGGGTGGTCGACGACATCGAGCCAGCCGAGCTCGGCACGCATCCCGGTCTGGAGCAGCACCTTCATCGCCTCCAGCGTCGCCATGGCGGCGGTGCGCGGGCTCTCGACGCTGGTGACGGGACCGGCAGCGCGGCCGACGAGGCGTCGGTCATCCATCGTCAGCGTGACCTCGATGATCGGTTCCTCCTGGCTGCCGACCTCCAGGCGGGCGAACGTCGGCAGGCCCGGTCGGTCGGGGAACGGCCCGGCGACGGCATCGTCGGCGGGGCCGCGTCGAGCCGGCA
>JBBDQS010000002.1:0-14007 GCA_040905805.1 Egibacteraceae bacterium
CCGGTTTGCTACGTACGGAAGGGATAAGCGCTGAAGGCATCTAAGCGCGAAGCCCGCTTCAAGATGAGGTCTCCCATCCCGTAAGGGAGTAAGGCCCCCGGCTAGACCACCGGGTTGATAGGCCGGAGGTGGAAGGCCAGCAATGGCTGTAGCCGACCGGTACTAATAGGCCGAGGACTTGCTGGATGCTCGCGCTCGCTATGGCGTTCCGTAGGGACGTGCCGGAGATCACTCCGCACGTCTCCGGAACCCAAACTATATATTTGCCGCCGATCCACGCGATTTGTTTCGTGGTCATAGCGGAGGGGACACACCCGGCTCCATTCCGAACCCGGTAGTTAAGCCCTCCAGCGCCGATGGTACTGCACGGGCGACTGTGTGGGAGAGTAGGTCGCCGCGGAACTCTCTGTGACAACAGCCGCCCTTCGGGGCGGCTGTTGTGTTTCGGCGACGGAAGGACGACCACCGTGGCGAACGAGGGTGGACGACAAGGCAGGGGCGGCCGACCGCCCCGGGGGGGACGGGAGACCGCGGGGGCCCCAGCGCAGCCGTTTCGTCCCCACCGCGCTCCGACCCCGGCGAAACCGACGCTGCCTGCCGAGCGTCCCCGACTGGACCGCGAGGTGTACCGGGAGCTGCGGTCGGCGGCCCGGCCCGGGGAGGCCGAGGACGTCGTGGCGGCCTTCGGCGGCGCCGGCGACGCGCTGGTCGCCGGTGACCTTGACCGGGCGACCGAGCTCCTGGTCTGGGCCAAGAGCGCCGCGGCACGGAGCAGCGTCATTCGTGAGGCGCTCGGCGTGGTGCGCTACCACGCCGGCGACTTCCCCGGGGCGCACAGCGAGCTGCTGGCGTACCGGCGCCTGTCCGGACGCCAGGACCAGAACCACCTGCTCGCTGACTGCGCGCGCGCGGCGGGGCGACCGGAGAAGGTGGTCGAGTACGTCGGGGCCATGGACGGCGACACCGTGCCGGCCGACCGGGTGGCCGAGGGGATCCTCGTGCTGGCCGGGGACCGGGCCGACCGCGGGGACACGCAGGGCGCCCTGCGGGCCCTCGAGCGGGCCGACCTGGCGCCGACGGACGTGCAGGACTACCACGTGCGCCTGTGGTACCTGGCGGCGGACCTGTCCGAACGACTGGGGGACCGGGAGGCGGCTCGGGACTACCTGGATGCCATCAGCGCGGTGGAGCCCGACTACCTGGATGCTGCGGAGCGTCTGGAGGCGCTCGACCGCTGACTGCGAATCGCCGGAGCCCGCAAGGTTCCCGTTCACCGGCACGGGGTCGTGTGGCCCGGTGAAGTCAGCGGGGGTGTGGCCGCGGCTGGGGGGACCTCACGGCGCTTCGGTCCGACCCTTGTCGCGCTCCCGGAAGTAGCGGACGAGCCCCATGGCGTTGGAGCGCACCCCGGTCAGCAGCGCGACCCGCCGGGCGGCGTCCGGGTCGCCGTCGGCCGGGATCGCCAGCTCGTCGGCGAAGCGCCGACCGAGGGTGTCGGCGACGTGGTCGAGCTCGTCGTGCCGGCCGCCGGCGCGGGCCTCTTGGAAGGCGGCCTCGGCCGTCTCGGCCCAGAGGTCCAGGCGTTCGGAGGCTTCGGCCAACGCCTGCTCGGGGGGGTCCACGGCGCCGTAGTGGGCGAGGTAGAGCATCGCCGGGTCGAGCGTGCGGTAGCGATCCAAGGTCCGGTGCGCGAGCACCAGGTCGAAGTCGGGCGGGGGGGTGGCGGGCCGGATGACCGCCATGCCCGGCATCTTCACGCCCACCGAATCCCCGACGAACAGCGCTCCGGTGTCATCGTCGAACGCCGCGATGTGGTGCTTGGCGTGCCCGGGGGTGTAGAGCAGATCAAGGCGCCGGCCGCCGCCGAGGTCGAGGATCTCACCGTCGGCCACCCCGCGCACCCGCTGCGCCTCGATGGGGGTGCAGTCCCCGTAGACGGAGTCCATGAGCTCGCCGTACACGCGTCGTGAGCTGGCGTTCAGCCGCGTGGGGTCGACGAGGTGGCGCGCGCCGACGTCGCTGACCACGACGGTGGCGCTCGGGAAGGCCGCGGCGATGTCCCCGGCTCCGCCCGCGTGGTCCAGGTGGATGTGGGTGCACACCAGGTAGGCCAGGTCGCCGGGCTCCATGCCGAGGCTGCGCAAGGCGTCGATCACCGTGTCGATCGACAGTGCGGGGCCGCACTCGACGAGGGTCGGGCGCGGCGCATCGATCAGGTAGCCGGCGGTGACCTTGGACATGCCGGCCGTGCGGGTGTCCACGGCCCGCAGGCCGTTGGGGAGGTTCTCGATGGCGGTCATGGGGACCCTTGATCGTCGTTCGGCAGCAACGGCAGGGGCACCTCCGCAAGCTCGGAGATCAGCTCGTGGCGGCGGACGTAGGTGGACAGCAGCGCCTTGCTGATGGCTGCGGCGGGCAGGGCGAGCAGCGCGCCGACCGCGCCGAGCAGCGTCGCGCCGACGAGCACCGACACGAACGCCACGGCCGGGTGGAGGTCCATCGTGTGGGCTTGCACCTTGGGGGCGAGCAGGTAGTTCTCGATCTGCTGGTAGATCGTCAGGAAGATCAGGACCCAGAGCGCCTGCACCGGTTCCTGCACCGCCGCCACGGTGATCAGCAGGATGCCGCCGAGGTAGACCCCGACCAGGGGCACGAACGCCGTCATGGCCCCCATCCACAGTCCCAGCGGCAACGCGAAGGGCACCCCGATCACCAGCAGGAACAGGAAGTGCGTGACCGCGGACGCCAAGCCGATGAACAGCCGTGAGTAGATGTAGCCGCCGGTCTTGGCGACGGCCAGCTCCCAGATCGCCAGCATCTCGCGCTGGCGGTCCGGCGGCAGCGGGCGGGCGAGGGCCTGGCGCAGCCGCGGCCCGTCGGCCACGAAGTAGAAGGTGATGAAGCCCACCGCGAGCATCCGGACGAACACGCCCGCGGCGGTCGCCCCGATGTCGACGACGTTGCCGGCGGCACCGAGGGCGACATCGCCGAGCCGGTCGCCCAGCTCGTTGGACCACTGCGCGACCTCACGGCGCAGCTCGGGGCTGGCCTCCAGGTCGACGTCGAACGGCAGCCGGCCCAGGAGCTGGTTCAGCTCGGTGATGGACTGCGGGATGGATCGCAGGAGACCGGTGACCTGGTCGACGATGAGGGGCGCCATCGCCGCCACCGTGCCGATGGCCATGAGGACCACCGTGACGAACACCGCGGTGGTCGCCAACCCGCGGCGCCATCCCCGGCGGGCGAGGTACTGCACGGCGGGTTCCATCGCGAACGACAGGAAGAGAGCGACCAGCAGCATGATCAGGACGCCGCGCAGCGCCGCGACGACGACGAACGCGAAGTAGGCCGCGATGACCACGACCACCAGGGAGCCCAGGCGCGCCGGCGTCAGCCAGGCTTCGCCGCCGTCCGGACGCCGATCGGCCGGCCTGCTCGGAGCAGCCTCACCATCACCATCGCGGTCGGTCTGCCCTGTGGCGTTCATGGACGACGACGCTAGGACGCCGGGGGAGGGGCGGCAAGCGGGCGCACGATCGCCGCCGCAGCGGGCCGCGCGGCCCCCTGCGGCCGTCAGCTGGACACCGGGTCGTCGTCGGTGTCCATGGCGTCCTCCTCGTCGGTGGGCTCGTCGATCCACCGGTGCTCGTGGCGTCCGAGGATGGCGATGTGCACCACGGCATCGCCCGGATTGACCAGCGGCAGGGTCGTCATGCCGATCACCACGCCGGCGTAGGGGGAGTCCTTCTGGTTGCGCTCGTGACCGAACGGGTTGACGACCGACCAGAGTGGTTGACCCACCGTGACGTCGTCACCCGGACCGACGAGCAGGTCGAGGATCCCCCCGCGCTCGGCGCGCACCCAGTGGGTCTCGTCGCTGATGCGGACGGGCTCGGCGGGCGGCGGGGGGAGCCGGTCGCCGCCCACCATCCCGAGCGCGCCCATCACCCGCAGCACCCCGGCCGTGCCGGTGGCGATGACGTCCTCCTCGAACCGCAGTGCCTCACCGCCCTCGTAGGTGAGCACTGGCACGCCCTCCTTGGCGGCGGCGTCCCGCAGGGACCCGGCGCGCAGACTCGCATCGATGAGGAACGGCGCGCCGAAGGCGTGCCCGAGCTGCGCGGCCCGGGGGTCGTCGAGGCCCGTGCGGACCTGAGGAGCGTTGGTGCGGCGGTTGGTGGCGGTGTGCAGGTCGACGCCGGCATCGGCCTCGGCGACGACCTCGGTCATCAGCGTGTTGGCGAGCCTGCTGGCGGTCGACCCGCCCGCCGTCCCGGGGAAGAAGCGGTTGAGGTCGCGTCGGTCGGGCAGGTACCGGCTGTGGAACTGCACCCCGAGGACGTTGACCATCGGCACGCAGACGAGGGTCCCGGCGATGTCGGCGGCGGTCAGCTCCAGCAGCAGCTCCCGCACGATGGCGATCCCGTTGAGCTCGTCACCGTGGATCGCCGCGGTCACGAACAGGGTCGGCCCGTCGGCGGCGCCGTTCACCACCGAGACGGGGATCGACAGCCGGTCGCCGGTGTAGCTCTCGCTGACCTTGAGCAGCAGGTCGGTGCGCGCGCCGACCGGCACCGACATGCCGCCGATCATGTAGGGGCTCACCGGCACCTCGTCCGCGGCTTGCGGTGCAGGGTGGTGTAGCCGCGGGAGGGGTCGACCACCGCGTTGCCCGCGATGGCCTGCCGGCCGAGGATCATGCGGAAGATCATGCCCGTGCGGTCGGTGACGGTCACCTCGATGTCGGTGTCGACCGGTCCGCAGACGAGCCGGGTGCGCACCACCGGACGCCGTTCGAGGACCGCGCCGGTGTCCCGGACAGACTTGTAGCCGATGACCTTCACCCGCGCTCGGGCGACCCGGTCCGGGCGCCTCCGGGAGAGGGGGATGACCAGGTCCAGGATCGGCAGGTCCTCACCGTCGGTCTGGTGCTCACCGACCTCCACCATCTCCATGACGTGGATCGCCGACGTCTTCGCGCCGGTGTCGAGCTTGACCCGCAGGCGCGTGATGCCCCACGCCGGCAGGGCGGCCTCCTCCTTCCAACCCAGCACCGGCAGCGCCGTCACGGAAGGACGCGCGTCAACAGGTCGGGGGCGGGCAGCAACCCCGACGGTGCGAGACGCCTGGCGGCCTCGACGAACTGCGGCGCCACGCGGTCGAGGGAGGCGAAGAGGGCGGCGGCCTCGTCCTCGCGGTGCGCCAGCGCCAGCACCGTCCCGCGCCACATCAGCAGATCGGGCTCGGCGTCGGGGTCCTCGGTGTCCAACCCGTCGAGCAGCGCCGCGCCGCCCTCGGGGTCCCCGTCCAGCGCGCGCTCGAACGCCGTGACCACCTGGTGGTAGCGCTCGTTGGAGTCGACCAGCCGGTCGAGCTCGGCGAGGGGGTCCTCGGCATCGTCGACCCGCAGGTCGACGACCTGGTCGCGCCACGGACGGCCCGTGCGGTGCGCCCGCACCACCAGGACCGCCGCCGAGCGGCGGCCGCGGAAGTCGCCTCCGGCCTCCTCGGCGGCGTGCAACCCGGTCATGAGGCGTGCGGCCAGCGGCCCGCTCGTGGCCTCGAAGGCGGCAGCCATCGCCTGCCACACCCATTCCGCCGCCACCATGTTGGCCAGCGCGACGCACTGGTCGCCGATGCAGTGACCCGCGGCGGGGATGCACGCCTCGCCGGTGTAGACGTCGGCGACCCCCCGTCCGTCGATCATGGCCACCTGGCGGCGTTCGGGATGCGGGTCGACGCTGCGCAGGGCGGTGAGCGCCTCCGATGCGGTGAGGCCGGCGCGCAACCCGTCGAGGCCGAGCTCGCCGTACATCGGCTCGCCCATCGACTGGGTGGCGATCACCCCGTAGCCGGGCAGGGCCCATGGCACGCTGCTGCCCACGGCGAAGGCCTGGGACTGGCACGCGATGCCCATCTCACCGGTCTCCGCATCTCGGGCGATGATCGAGTAGGTCATTGGCCCATCTTCTCAGATTTGTCCGTCACGCCTCGTCAAGCGCACGCAGCACCAAGCCGGCGCGGGGCTTGGGGCGGAAGAACGTGCTCTTCGCCGGCAGGTGCTCGCCCCGTGCTGCGAACCGCTCGGCGGTGGGCAGATCCACCGGTCGCACCAGGAACAGCACGGCGTCGTCACCGGCGCCCACGTCTGCGGGGGCGGCCAGCTGGTCGGGCCGTTACTCTACGCCGCCGGCGTCTAGTACCGGCAGCACCGCATGGTCGAGCAGCGCCGTGTCGAGGGCGCCCCAGGCCGCCGAGCGGTCGGGCGGCAGACGGGCGGTGAGCGCTGTCTCGTCGCGGGGCCGCAACACCGCCGCGCCCGCGGCGACGACCCCCGCGAGGACCGGGGGGAGCAACAGCCCGAACGCCCGCCCCGGGGTGCCCTGCAGCTGCTCCTGCAGCGCCCTCGGGTCGGTCGGTGCCGGCTCGAGGGACAGATCCTGGCGCAGGCGCCGGAGCGTTGCGGCGGTGACCCCGCGGACGAGACGGTGGACCCCGAGGACCTCGGGACCGCCGGCGGACGCGTCCACGATGTACATGAGGGTGCGCTGCCACGCCGGGCCCGGGTGCTCGGTGCGCGCCTGCAGGGCGGCGGCGTAGCGGTGGTGGCCGTCGGCGACCAGGACCGCCACGTCGGTCAGGGCGCGGCGCAGTGCGGCGATCTCGCCGGGGTCGGTCACCGCCCACACCCGATGGTCGACCCCGGCGGCGTCCGTCAGCGCCGCGACCGGTGGGGCGACGGGGGCACGGGTGAGCAGGGCGCGCAGGC
Source organism: Egibacteraceae bacterium (assembly GCA_040905805.1). Lineage (NCBI taxonomy): Bacteria > Bacillati > Actinomycetota > Nitriliruptoria > Egibacterales > Egibacteraceae > Egibacteraceae bacterium. The sequence continues at coordinate 6,770 of JBBDQS010000002.1, forward strand.
GCTCGGACGCCCCGGTGGTCAGCGCGAACACCGGGGACAAGTCGGCCCGAAGCGCCTCGAGACGGGATCGCCGTGCGGCAACCCGGGTGGCGTCGACGGCCTCATGGGTCAGGACCGCGCTCCCGGGGCCGGGCGTGTCGAGGGCGACGGACGCCAGGACGCCCCGCTGCACCGTCGGCTGCCCCCGACGCAGCTCGTGCTCCTCGTAGCGGTAGAAGGCCGGCGTGGGGTCGGCGACCAGGATGCCGGTACGCCGCCAGCGACGCAGGGCCGCGCCCGCTGGCCGGTAGGAGCCAGCCGGGTCGGGCGGGGTGAGCAGCTCCAGGACCGTGTAGGGGCTCGCGGTGCGGTGCGAGGCGTAGGTGAGCGCGTCGATGTCGTCGTAGGCGGGGGCGCTGGTGGTGACGGGCTCTCCGGCCAGGGACGGCTCGTAACGAAGGCCGCGGAACGGCGCGGCGTCCACCACCCGTTGGTCCTCCTGCTCGCCGCTGCCCGACCTTGGCGCCGCCACCATACTGGGGGCGAGACCTCGCACCCGGGAGGGGACGTTGCCGATGCACGAGCGCACTGGGGGGCAAGGCCCCGGGACGGATGTCTACGCCCTGTACCAGCAGGGGCGGAGCCGGCTGGCCGACGGCAACGCGGGGGGCGCCGCGGAGATTTTGGAGCTGGCGGTACAGGAGGAGCCGCACAAGGCCTCCCTGCACGAGACCCTCGGTCGTGCCTACTTCGCCTCGTCGCGCGTGGACCGCGCGCGCGCCGAGTTCGAGCAGGCGCTGGAGCTCGACCCGTCCGACGCTTACGCCCACTTCGGCGTGGGTCGATGCCACGAACGGCAAGGACGCCTGCCCGACGCCGCGAAGCACTTCAAGCTGGCCTGCGCGCTGGCGGACCGCGACGACTACCGCCGGGCCCTGGCGCGGGTCCGCCACCGGCTGGAACGCTGATTCTCCGGCGTGGTCAGCGGGGCGGATCCTCCGGCAACCCCGACCGGGATCGTCGGCGGCGTCGCCGTTGGGGACGGTGTCCGAGCGCCAGCACGATCACCATGCCGGCGACGAAGCCGGCGACGTGGGCCAGGTAGGCCACGCCCCCCGAGCCCATCGGCTGGCCGAGCGGCAGCAGCTGCCCCACGAACCACATGAGCAGCACCAGGCCGGCGGGCAGCCGGAGGATCAGGAACAGCAGGATCGGTACGGTCACGGTCACCCGCACCCGGGGGAACATGACGAGGTAGGCCCCGAGCACCCCGGCGATCGCGCCGGACGCGCCGACGAGGCTCACCGCGCTGTCGGCATTGGGCATGACGAAGGCGGCGGTGGCCAGCGCGCCGCACCCCAGGTAGAACGCGGCGTAGGGCAGGTGCCCGAGCCGGTCCTCGACGTTGTTGCCGAAGACGCCCAGGTACAGCATGTTGAAGAGCAGGTGCAGCCAGCCGCCGTGCAGGAACAGGCTGTAGAGGGCTGCCGCGTACACCGGCTTGTCCGCGACCGGGGTCAGGGCGCACTGCGGGGGACTCACCTGAGCGACCTCAGACGCGTCGAGAGGCGCGCCTTGGACGAGCTCCGCCGGGATGGCGCCGTACTCCAGGAAGAAGTCACGTTGGGCGCACTCCTCGGCCGCCCACGGTTGCACGAAGGCGAAGACCCCGACGTTGACGGCGATCAGTAGCCAGGTGACCCAGGGCCGTCGCCGGGTGGGGTTGCGATCGCCGAGGGGGATGACCATGCGCGTGGCCCTGTCCGGGTTGCGGTTCCTGCCTGCGGGCTGAGGCCTTCGCTATGCTCGCATGTCACGAGGGGCACGCAGTCCCGCGTCGATCCCAGGTGGGAGGCAGCCGTGGAGAAGGACTGGCAGAAGAAGTACTGGGGCATGGCGAGCGGTCTGGTCGAAGCAACCCAGAAGCGTGCCGAGCCAGTCGTGCGCGCCATGGTGAAGCAGGGCGAGATCGCCGCGGAGAAGGCCGAGAAGGCCGTCGACGAGCTGCTGAAGGCGTCGCAGTCCAACCGCAAGGCCCTGAGCGCGTTGGTGCGGTCGGAGACGGAACGGGCCGTGGAGCGGCTGGGCCTGGTGCGCCGGAGCGACCTCCGGCACTTGGAGCGCAAGATCGAGAAGCTCGAACGGCAGGTCGCCTCCTCGCCGGGGGGTGCCAAGAAGTCGACGCCGAAGAAGGCGGCCAAGAGGTCCTCGGCGGCGAAGCGCTCGGCTGGCAAGAAGACGGCGAAGAAGTCCGCGGGCAAGAAGTCTGCTGCGTCCACGGGCTCGGCCAAGAAGTCCACGCCGCCGTCCGATGCGGGTGAGCGGTGAGCGAGGACCCCGGACTGGAGCGGCTGCGGGGACGACTGGCCGCGCTGGAGGAAGCACCGCTGGGCGAGCACCCCGACGTCCTCGACGAGGTCCACCGGGCACTCGTGGCGGAGCTGGGGAGTCTTGCCGAGACCCGTGCCGAAGGGACCTCCCCGCGTGCCGGCACCTAGTTGCCGGCGATGGCGCGACGTCGCGCACGGCTGGACGCCGAGCTCGTTCGCCGGGGGCTGGCGGGCAGCCGTGGTGAGGCCGCGCAGCTCATCGCGGCCGGCCGTGTGACCGTCGGGGGCGCCCCGGCGCTGAAGACCGCGACGCAGGTCGCCCCGGACGCGGCGCTGGTGGTCGCCGCCCCGCCGAGCGCGTACGCCTCCCGCGGGGGGCACAAGCTCGCGGGCGCGCTGAGCGAGCTCGACATCGCCGTGCGGGGGCGCCACTGCCTGGACGCGGGCGCGTCGACCGGGGGGTTCACCGACGTCCTCCTCCAGGGCGGCGCCGCGCGGGTGGTGGCCGTGGACGTGGGCTACGGCCAGCTCGTGTGGCGGGTGGCCAGCGACCCGCGCGTGGTGGTGCTCGACCGGACGAACGTGCGCCACCTCGTCGCCGCGCAGGTGCCGCGGCCGCCCCCCGACCTGGTGACGGCCGACCTGTCGTTCATCTCGTTGACGCTGGTGGTGGCACCGCTGGCTGCGCTGGCCGCGGCGTCGGCCGACCACCTGCTGCTCGTCAAGCCACAGTTCGAAGCGGGGCGGGGACGGGTCGGCAAGGGCGGTGTGGTGCGCGACCCCGCGGTGTGGGCCGAGGCCCTGTCCCGGGTGGTCGGGGAGGCCGGGGACGTCGGGCTGGGCCTGGCGGGGGCGTGCCCGTCGCGGCTGCCCGGTCCGGCCGGCAACGTCGAGTTCTTCGTGCATCTGCGCGCCGACGCCGACCGCGCGCCCGGAGCCGTCGTCGACGCGGCCGTGGAGGCCGGCCGTCATGTGGCCGGTGAGGCATGAGCGTGGACCCGGGGTCCACCCTGGCATGGGGGCCGCCCGCCACGGTCGGGCTGGTGGTGCACGGCGGGCGCGTCAACGCCCGGGCCGCCGCCGCGGACTGCGTCGCCGCGCTGCGGGACGCCGCCATCCGGGTGGTCGGGTGCGCCGGCGACGGCTGGGAGGGCGGCACGCCCGAGCTGGCCCCGGTGCGCGCCGCCGTCGAGGTGCGGGAGCCCGACGCCTTCGACGCGGACCTCGACGTCGTGGTGGTGCTCGGCGGCGACGGCACGTTCCTGCGGGCGGCGTGGCTCGTCCGCGGTCGGGGCGTCCCGTTGCTGGGGGTGAACCTGGGGCGGCTGGGCTTCCTCTCCGACGTGGAGGTCGCCGAGCTGCCCGCCGCCCTGCGACGCCTCGCCCTCGGGGACTTCACCGTCGAGGAGCGCATGACCCTCACCGTGGAGATCCGCGACTCCGCGGACCGCTGCGTGGCCACCAGCTGGGCGCTGAACGAGGCCTCCCTGGAGCGCGTCGTGCCCCAGCGCCTGGTCGTGATCGAGGTCCGGGTCGGCGACACGTTGTTCGCCCGGGTGCCCGCCGACGCGATGATCTGTGCGACCCCGACCGGCTCGACGGCCTACGCGTTCAGCGCCCGGGGCCCCATCCTGTCGCCGTTGCTGGAGGCGATCCTGCTCGTGCCGGTCGCGCCCCACTCCCTGTTCGACCGGACCCTGGTGGTCGACCCGCGTGAACCGCTGTCCATGCGCCCCGTGGAGGGGCAGTCCGCCTCGGTGGTGAGCTGCGACGGGCGCAAGCCGCTGCCGGTGCCGACCGGCGGCTCGGTGCGGGTGCATCGCGGCGACGGGCCGGTGCGCATGGTGCGCTTGGCCCCGTTCGACTTCTACGGGCGCGTGCGGCGGAAGTTCGGCCTGCAGTAGGGCCCCGCCTGCCTAGACTCCGGGCACATGTTCTCAGAGCTGGTGATCCGCAACCTCGGCGTGATCGACGAGGTGACCCTCGATCTCGCGCCCGGCCTGAACGTCCTGACCGGGGAGACCGGCGCCGGCAAGACCATGGTGGTGTCGGCCATCGAGCTGCTGCGCGGCGGCCGCGCCGACGCCGAGCGCGTCCGCGCCGGCGCGGACACGGCGGTGGTCGAGGGCCGCCTGGTGCCCGCCCCGGCGGCTGCCGCCGACTGGCTGGAGCAGGGCGACGACGAGCTGGTGGTCTCCCGTGAGGTCGGTGGCGACCGCAGCCGGGCCCGCCTCGGCGGGCGTCTGGCACCGGCGTCCGCGCTGGCCGACACGCTGGGGGCCGTCGTGGAGATGCACGGCCAGTCCGACTCCGCCCGGCTGTCGACGCCCGCGGTCCAGCGCGAGCTGCTCGACCGGTCGGGGGGCGAGGCGGTCGCCGGCGCCGCCGCGGCCCACCGTGATGTGTACGAGCGGTGGCGGGCGTGCGGCGACCAGCTCGATGCGCTGCGCAGCGACGACCGCGATCGCGCCCGGGAGCTCGACCGGCTGCACTTCGAGCTGGAGGAGATCGACGCGGTCGCGCCCGAGGGGGGGGAGGAGGACGCCCTGGAGGCGAGCCTGCAGCGCCTGGAGCACGCCGAGACGCTGACCCACGCGGCCGCCGAGGCCGCGGGGGCGATCGCTGCGGACGGGGGAGCCCGGGACGCGCTGGGGGTGGCGGTGGCTGCCCTGCGCGCCACCGCCGGTCTCGACGAGATGCTCGATAAGCTCACGGCTCGCACCGAGGGGCTGGCCGCCGAGGCCCAGGACCTGGGACTGGAGCTGCGCGCCTACGCGGAGGCCCTGGAGCCCGACGCCGACGGGCTGGAGGCGCTGCGGGCGCGGCGTGCGGCCCTGGCCCGGCTGACCCGCAAGTACGGTCCCGACGCGCAGGCCGTGGCCGCCTACGCCGAGGAGGCGCGCGAGCGCCTGATTGCCCTCGAGAGCTCGGGGGAGCGCCTCGCGGCACTCCAGGCCGAGGAGGCGGAGCTGGCGGCCACGGTGGCGGCCGCCGCCGAGCGGCTGACCGCGGCCCGCCGTAGCGCGGGCGACCGGCTCGCCCGGTTGGTCGGCGAGCACCTGGCCGAGCTGGCGATGGCCTCCGCGACGCTCGAGGTGGCCTTGGAGCCGGCCGCGCTCGGCCCGCACGGTGCCGACCGCGTCGAGTTCCGGCTGTCTCCGCACGCCGGTGAGGTCGCCCGTCCTCTCGCCAAGGCCGCGTCCGGCGGCGAGCGCAGCCGGGTGGCGCTCGCGGTGCGCCTCGCGCTGGCCACCGCCGACGAGACCCCGGTGCTGGTGTTCGACGAGGTGGACGCCGGCATCGGCGGCGAGGTGGCCCGAGCGGTGGGGTCCAAGCTGGCCCGGCTGGCGCGGGGCCGCCAGGTGCTGTGCATCACCCACCTGGCGCAGCTGGCCGCGCACGCCGACGCGCACTTCGTGGTGAGTAAGTCCGAGGCCGGGGGGCGCACCGTGGCCGGGGTCGAGCGGCTGGACGAGGGCAGCCGGCTCGCCGAGCTTGCCCGCATGCTGTCGGGTGACCCGGGCAGCGCTGTGGCGACCGAGCACGCCGCCGAGCTACGGGCCGCCGCCCTGGCCGAGTCCAGCCAGGGTTGGTAAGATGCCGCGCCCCGTGCTCGGAAGAGGTAGGTCAGGACTGGTGGAGCGCGTCGTCGAGATCAGCGAGCACGGACCGGCTTCGGTCGCTGAGGGACTCGTCCCCAAAGACCTCCATCGCGATGTGGCTCACCTCCGCCGCGCTGGAGGCACCAACGACACGGGACAGGACGAGGATGTCGGCAATGTCGCCTTGGCGGGCGGCGCGAACCTTCATGGCCAAGAGATGGCGGGGAGACGCGGCGACAGCCGTGAGGCCCGGGCGATCCAGGACCGCCGAGGCGTCAACGTCCGGCCCGGGAGGGAGGTAGGAGGTCGCCTGCTCGTTGAGCCACCAGGACGGGAGGCCTAGCCTCGGCGGCCACTACCCGTGCCTCGGCCACGACGGAGCCCTGGTGGCGCCTGATGGCCGTATCGAGGTCCATGGTCGCGTCCCGGGCGTTGTGGGCGAGGACCATGGCTCCCCGCTGCTGCCCCTTCCCAGGCGCTCGTTTCGTCCGTGACACTGAAACGAAGCACCTTCTCGTCAGCCGGCTCCGGGTCGGGTTTCGGGTGTCGGCTCGGGCTCCGGCGCAGGTGTCGGCTCCTCCGGCTCGGGCTCTGGGTCGGTGAAGCCATTAACATCATCAGGCGACCCGGGGGCGGGCGCGGGTCAGACTTGCCCGATGAGCGTTGGGTCGTTGCCCATCCGCATCCGCAGGTCCATGTAGAAGGCGTCGAAGGCCGTGCCCTTCACCTTGCTATACATGTTCTGCTGGACCTTGTCGGCGGTGCTGCCCTCCGGCCAACCCTGTAACGTCCCGCCAACGAGCGCGGCGAACGCATGGCGGTACAAAGCGATGAAGCGGTCCCGGTCGTTGTCGAGCAACGCCCGGGCATCGTTGAGGAACTCGCACATGCGCTCAGCCTCGACGGCGGTGTCTGCGTCGGTGGCCGCCACTGAACGCCCGAGCGCGCCGCACAGGGCGAGGACAACAAGGTACGCGCTATAGGTGACCTCGCCGAACCGCTTGAAAAGAGCGACGATCTGATCTCGGGGTCGGAGGTGCGCTCGAGTTGCTCCTGTGCGTCGTGGCCCGCCACGACCGCGTCGAAGATGGTGCCGTAGATAGTGTTCTCGACTCCCTCTTCGGCGTACACCCCCTCAAGCACGTCGCCGCCACCTCCTCAGCGCAGGCAGGCCCTCGGCGAAGGGGCCGGCGACGCCTTCACCGCCCCACACAGCGGACGTGTTCGTGGGCGTGCCTGCCCCGTCTGTGCCAGCAGGGCCTGTGGATAGGCGGGTACGCAACTACAGACTACAGGTTGAGATCGATCAGATCGCCGCCGCGGTCAC
>JBBDQS010000002.1:14107-60416 GCA_040905805.1 Egibacteraceae bacterium
GGTCACGGTCGTTGGTGCCGAGCACGTCGTCGAGCACCCCACGGTCACGATCACGGTCACGGTCGTTGGTGCCGAGCACGTCGTCGAGCACCCCACGGTCACGATCACGATCGTCGTTGCCGATCTCGCCCTGCGCATCGACTTGACCTCGCGCGTCGGTCTCATCACGCGAGTCGGTGTCTGCCTCCACCGTCGCACCGACGGAGGATGAGGCGTCGTCTCGTTCTGAAACTGGGACGCCGGCGCTCGCGTTCACGCGGCCGTTGTCCAAGGCGGCCGCGGCGACTGGTGCGGCGACTGCGAGGGTTAGGACACTGGCCGACACAATGCCGGTGAGGCGGGTGGGGAAAATCTTCATGTCGTCATCCTCATGGTGAACTCGATTGTTGGGTCATGACACCTCCTGTTCGGGCGCTGCCCGGACAGCGATTGGTTTGTGTGCCAGATTCTGCGAACCGGCCCAGGGGGCGATGCGACAATCAGACGTCGGGGCGTCAAGGTTTGGGGGGTCGGAGCCCCTACGCTCGCGCGCGACCGCCACGCAGGCATCGGCCTGCACACCCCCGCCTCGGTGCACTACGGCACCGCCCCCGACATCCGCGCCAAACGCGTGGTGACCCTTGACGCCGCCTACGCCGCCAACCCCGCCCGCTTCCGCCACCGCCGACCCCACCCGCCCAAGCTGCCCACCGTGGCGTGGATCAACGACCCGTCCCGAGAAGCACTCATACAAACCGAGTAAGCAGTTGTCTCAAACGGCTTGACAGGTTCCGAGGCAGCGCGGGGGACGTCGCCGTCGCGCTCCAGGCGCCGATGTACCGGGTGGTGCACCCACCACGTGTCGGTGGAGCGGGCTACCGCCGCGGCGGCAAGCGGTCCGCACCGCGCGCCGCACGGCGGCGACACCTTTACGGCCGCGACCTCGCCGATGCGGTGCAGCGCCTCGCTGAGTAACCAACATCAGGTGACGACGACGAAGGCCGGTAGGAGCGGCGACCTGAACCGCGCGAAGATTGTCGCCCCTGTACGGCTCTACGTTCCTACATCAGGAGGCCTTCATGAGCATCCGCATGCGGCGACCGGCCTGGCGGACCCCGGGTCTCGACCGGTCGATGCACGCCACCTCGTCGTCAGCGTGATCGCGTTGTGCTTCTTCCCCCTCGCCCATGCGCGCACGCTCGTGGCCCCCCTGGGTCTCGACCCCGACAGCGCGGCGTTCCTCGCCGAACGCAAGGCTCACGTCATCGACCTGCTCCTCCACGGTCTTCGCGTACCGCCTCGGCACCAGTGAGGCGCCGGCACGCAGTACTCCAACGTCCCACGTCGCAGCTGGGAGCCGAGGGCGGGGACCCGCCGCCGATTCGCCGATCGTGGTCGTGTGGTTCACTATGGCTCCATGACCTCCGATGTCCGGGCGCTCGGCCGCCTGAGCGAGTCGCTGGCAGGCGGATCCGGTGGCCGTCGCCCGCGCCGTCGGCGTGTCCCAATCCGCCGGGGACCGGGGCCGGCACGACGACGCGCGCTCATCTCGAAGCCGGTTGTGCTGCTGATCGTGGTGGTGCTGGCGGCGCTGGCCTGGACGGCGTTCGCCGACGGTGGCGCCGACGAGGTGCTCGCCCCGACGGCGGCGGACGCCGACCAGGCCGACGTGCCCGTTCGCCCCGTGGGCGAGGACCCCGAGCGCGCCTCCCGGGGGGAGCAGCGGGCCATGCCCGGAGCGGCGTTCGCGCGCGTCGATGACGTCCGGCTGACGCTGCCGCACGCGCAACCGGCCCTCGTGGCCTTCGGCGAGGGGGACCGGGCCGAGGCGCTCGCGATGGAGCCCATCGGGCAGCTGATCGCCAACGACCACGAGCGGTTCGAGCCACCCCGCGACGTCCGCGGCCCCGCGTACCGGGTGCTGGCCGGCCAGGGCAGGGCCCGGCCGGCGACCAGCGCCGCCACCGTGGTCATGCCCGTCGACGCGACCGTGCTCGCCCCGGTGAGCGGGCGGGTCGTCCGCGTCCGCGACTACGCGATGGAGGGCGGTCTCCGCGACTACCGGGTGGTCCTGGAGGTCGCCGACCGGCCGGGCCTGCACGTGCAGCTGTCCAACCTGCTCGACCCCGCGGTGGGGGTCGGCGACACCGTCGAGGCCGGTACCACCCCGATCGCCCGCGTCCGGTTGCTGCCCTTCGACCGCAGCATCGACGACCACCTCGAGGAGCGCCTGCCGTACGTGCGGGTCGAGGTCAAGCCCGCGAGCCAGCCGGATCCGGCCGACCCGAACGAGCCCGCCGCCATCCCGACCGCCGGCGTGCGGGGTCGTTGAGGCCGCTTCGGTCCTGCTGGTACGGTGGCCGAGGCTGCGCACGTGCGGTCCCTTCCCGTTCCGTCCCATCCGGCCCGCCTCGTCGGGTCGGCGGGTGAACCCGAAAGGTCGTGCCGCGTGGCCAAGCACATCCTCGTCACCGGCGGCGTGTCGTCCTCGCTCGGCAAGGGGATCACGGCCGCGTCCCTCGGTCGGCTGCTGAAGGCCCGCGGGCTGCGCGTCACCCTGCAGAAGCTCGACCCGTACGTGAACGTCGACCCGGGGACGATGAACCCCTTCCAGCACGGCGAGGTCTTCGTGACCGAGGACGGCGGGGAGACCGACCTCGACCTCGGGCACTACGAGCGCTTCATCGACGAGAACCTCCCGCGCTCCGCCAGCGTGTCCACCGGCCAGATCTACTCGACGGTCATCGCCAAGGAACGCCGCGGGGACTACGTCGGGGAGACCGTGCAGGTCGTGCCCCACATCACCAACGAGATCAAGTCGCGCATCCTCGCGCTGGCCGACGGCGTCGACGTGGTCATCACCGAGGTGGGCGGGACCGTGGGTGACATCGAGGGCCTGCCGTTCCTCGAGGCCATCCGGCAGCTGCGCTACGACGTCGGCCGGGAGAACATCTGCTATGTGCACTGCGCGCTGGTCCCGTTCATCGGTCCGACCGGTGAGCTGAAGACCAAGCCCGCCCAGCACTCGGTGCGCGAGCTGCGCTCGATCGGGATCCAGCCCGACGCGGTGGTCGCCCGCAGCGACCGCCCCCTGCCGCCGGAGCTGAAGCGCAAGATCGCCATGCTGAGCGACGTCGATCTCGAGGGCGTCGTGTCGGCCCACGACGCCGAGAGCCTCTACAGCGTGCCGCTCATCCTGCGCGACGAGGGCCTGGACCGCTTCGTCGTGCGCAAGCTCGGCCTCGATCCCGCCGTGGAACCCGAACTCGCCGACTGGACCGAGACGGTGCGCCGCGCGCTGCACCCGGCCGACACGGTGCGCATCGCGGTGGTGGGCAAGTACGTGGCGCTGCCCGACGCGTACCTCTCCGTCGTGGAGGCCCTGACCCACGCGGGCATCCACCACGACGTCGGGGTCGACATCACGTGGGTGGCTGCCGACAACCTGCAGGAGCCCATGGCGGCCGAGCGGGCGTTGCAGGGGGCCCACGGCGTGCTCGTCCCCGGCGGGTTCGGCGTGCGGGGGATCGAGGGCAAGGTGGCGGCGGCCCGGCACGCCCGGGAGCGCGAGATCCCCTACTTCGGCATCTGCCTCGGGCTGCAGGTCGCCGTCGTCGAGTTCGCCCGCCACGCGCTCGGCCTGGCCGAGGCGAACTCCAGCGAGTTCGACCCCGACACCCCCGACGCGGTCATCGACCTGATACCCGACCAGCGCGACGTCACCGAGCTCGGCGGCACGATGCGCCTCGGCGTGTACCCCTGCAAGCTGACGGCGGGCAGCCGGGCGGGGACCGCTTACGGGGAACCGGTGGTCTACGAGCGCCATCGCCACCGCTGGGAGGTCGCCAACCGCTACCGCGCCCGGCTGGTGGACGCAGGCATGACCCTGAGCGGCGTGTCCCCCGACGACCGCCTCGTCGAGGTCATCGAGCTGGCCGACCATCCGTGGTACGTCGGCACGCAGGCCCATCCCGAGTTCCGCTCCCGGCCGAACCGACCACATCCGCTGTTCCGCGACTTCGTCGGGGCCGCCAAGGCGCGGATGCTGGCCCAGGCGGGGCGCCTGCCCGACGTCGAGCCCGGTCGGGTCCCCGACGAGGGGGACCGGCCCGTCGCGGCGGCCGCGCGCCGCACGGAGTAGGAGAGGGCAACGATGGCCGACGATCCGGTGGCCTACGCCGTGGAGGGCTCGCACGTCGTCTACGACGGTGAGCTGTCGCGCGTGCGCGTGGACCGCGTCCGCATGCCGGATGGCAGCCTCGCCACCCGCGAGATCGTCGAGCATCCCGACGCCGTCGCGGTCGTGCCGGTCCAGGACGACGGGACGGTCGTGCTCCTGCGCCAGTACCGCCACCCCGTGGGGACCACGGTGCTCGAGGTGCCCGCCGGCAAGCTCGACGTGACGGGGGAGGAGCCCGGCGCCGCCGCCCGGCGTGAGCTCGCCGAGGAGGTCGGGCTGTCCGCCGGTGCCCTGGCCGAGCTGCTGACGTTCCACAACTCCTCGGGCTGGACCGACGAGACCACGACCGTGTACCTGGCGACGGACCTGCGCGCCGTGGACGCTCCCGCCGACTTCACCGCCGAGGCCGAGGAGGCCGACATGGAGGTCGTGCGGATGCCCCTGGCCGAGGCTGCCGACGCCGCCCGGCGGGGCGAGCTGACGGACGCCAAGACGGTCATCGGCCTGCTGCTGGCCGCCGCCCGCCTCGACGCGTGAGGGACACCCGATGATCGACGCATCCTCGCTGTTCCTCCACGTCCTGGCCGCCATCGGCCTGGTCGGCGGCGGCACCATGCAGGTCCTCAGCGGCGTGCACGTGCGCCGTGCGCGCACCGGGCGCGACATGGCGATGTGGGCCCGGTTCACCCGCAGCGCCGGGTTGCTGATCGTGGGGTCCGCCGTGGTCTCCCTGATGACCGGCGGGCACCTGGCCGGTGCGGTCTGGGGCGGTGCCGCAGGCGGCTTCGCCAACCCGTTCATCACCCTCGGGCTCGTGGGGCTGGTGCTGCTGGCCCCGGTCGGGCCGATGGTCGGCGGTGCCCACCTGCGTCGGCTCGTCGATGCCGCCGAGGCCGTCGGCGACGCTGCGGCGCCGGCTCCCCTGCGCTCGGAGGCGCGCGCCCCCGCGCTGTGGGGGCCCGTGCACTCGCTGGTCGGCGTCGGCGTGGGCCTGGTCGCCGTGATGGTCTACAAGCCGAGCTGGCTGGTCGGCGGGCTGGTCCTGGCGCTCACCTTCGCGGCGGGCTGGGTGTCCGGCGCGGTCGTCGCCGCACGCCCGGCCGACGAGGTGACCTGATGCGCATCGGCGTCCCGGCCGAGGTCAAGCAAGCCGAGCACCGGGTCGCCATCACCCCCGCGGGGGTGCGGGAGCTGACGCTGGCCGGGCACGACGTGCTCGTCGAGGCGGGAGCCGGGCGGGGATCGGCGCTGACGGACGCGGACTACACCGGCGCCGGCGCACGAGTCGTCGCCGACGCCGCGACCGCCTGGGGCGAGGCAGAGCTCGTCCTGAAGGTGAAGGAACCCGTCGCAGCGGAGTTCGGGCACCTGCGCGCCGACCTCGTGCTGTTCACCTTCCTGCACCTGGCCGCGGCGGGGCCGCTGACGCACGCGTTGCTCGCCGCCCGCACGACCGCCGTGGCCTACGAGACGGTTGCCGGCCCCGACGGCGGCCTCCCCCTGCTCCAGCCCATGAGCGAGGTCGCCGGCCGGATGGCGCCGCAGGTCGGCGCCCACCACCTGGAACGTCCCCGGGGCGGGCGCGGCGTGCTGATGGGCGGCATCGCGGGCGTGGTCCCGGCGCACGTGGTGGTGATCGGGGCGGGCACAGCCGGGCGCAACGCCGCGTGGGTCGCGGCCGGGATGGGCGCCTCGGTCACCCTCCTCGACCTGGACATCGACACGCTGCGCTCCATCGCCAGCGTGCACCAGGGCGGGATCACGACCATGGCCAGCAACCGGTTGACCCTCGAGGAGCAGCTCACCACGGCGGACCTGGTGATCGGGGCGGTGCTGGTTCCCGGCGCCCGGGCACCCCAGGTGATCACCGAGGACATGGTCAGGTCCATGCCGACCGGCAGCGTCCTGGTCGACATCGCCATCGACCAGGGCGGGTGCGCGGCGACCAGCCGGATGACCACCCACGACCAGGCGACTTATGTCAAGCACGAGGTGCTACACTATGCCGTGGGCAACATGCCCGGGGCCGTGCCGCGGACCTCGACCTACGGGTTGACCAACGCCACGCTGCCGTACGTCCTGCGCCTCGCCGATCGCGGGGTGGCGGGGGTGGCGGGGCGGGACCACGGCTTCGCGCAGGGGATCAACACCAGCGGTGGCGCGCTCACGAATCGCGCGGTGTCCGAAGCCCACGGCCTTGCCTACACGCCCTTCGGCGACCTCGACGACATCCACTGAGTGCATCCATTGAGTGAAGGAGGAGGTGACGGTGGCCCTGCCACGCCACGCCGACCGGTACCTCGACCACCTCACCGTGGAACGGGGACTGTCACCGCACAGCCTCGCCGCCTACCGGCGTGACCTGGCTCTGTACGCGACGTACCTGGACGCCGCGGGGATCGCCAACCCGCTGGATGCGGTGGCCGAGGACCTGGCCGGGTTCGTCGCCTGGATCCGCGAGCAGCGCACGGCGGCCGGCAAGCCCTACGCCCAGTCCACGGTCGCCCGGACCCTCGTCAGCGTTCGGGGGCTGCACCGCTTCCTCGTGCGCGAGGGCCTGGCCGCCACCGACCCCACGACCGAGGTCACCGGGCCCCGCGCCAGTCGCTCACTGCCCAAGGCCCTGTCCGCGGACGAAATCGGCCGTCTCCTGGCCTCGCCGCTCGGCTCGGAGCCGGTCGTCCTGCGCGACCGGGCCATGCTGGAGGTCTTGTACGCCGCAGGCCTGCGCATCACCGAGCTGGTGAACCTCGACGTCGACGACGTCGACCTCACCGACCGTACGGTGCGCGCCACGGGCAAGGGCGGCAAGGAACGCATCGTGCCGATCGGGCGACCCGCACGCGCGGCGGTGGAGGCGTGGCTGGTGCAGGGACGTCCGGCGATGCCCCCCACCGGCGCTGCGCTCTTCACGAATCGGCGGGGCGGCCGTTTGACGCGACAGGGCGGGTGGAAAATCATCAAGAAGCACGCACACGCTGCCGGCCTCGCCGCGCAGGTCTCGCCCCATACCCTTCGACATTCGTTCGCGACCCACTTCCTCGACGGCGGAGGCGACGTCCGGGTGGTGCAGGAGCTGTTGGGTCACGCCAGCGTGAACACCACCCAGATCTACACCCTCGTGTCCCGCGCGCGGTTGCGCGCCGTGTACGAGCAGGCCCACCCTCGGGCGGCCGCCGACACCGAGCCCACCGTCTCTGCAGTCGAAGGAGCTCGTCCCCATGAAGCCTGAACTGCTCACCAACCTGCGCCAGGAGCTCACGGCCGAGCGCGAGTCGGTCCTCGCCGAGCTGCGCGAGTACGGCGCGGACCCCTACAGCGAGCGGGTCGACCACATCGCCGGGATCGACGACAACTTCGCCGACCTGGCCGCAGCCACCGCCGAGCGCAGCGAGAAGCTCGCGTTCATCGAGAACGCGCGCGAGCGCCTCGCGCACGTGGACGCCGCCCTGGAGAAGATCGACCAGGGCACCTACGGCATCTGCGAGGTGTGCGGGGCGGAGATCCCCGCCGCCCGACTGGAGGCGCGCCCGCTGTCGGTGCGCTGCGTGCAGTGCGCGTCAGCGGCGTAGGGAGCCCCCGGACGCGCCGGCGATGACCAGATGACCATCGTCGAGCTCGTCCGCGGGTGGCTCGAGGGGACCGTCGCCGAGGACACGCTCGTGACCGCGCTGCGTGCCGGCGGGCTCGACGACGACGACGCCATCGCGCTCACCGGCCTCCTGGCCGCCAGCGGCGAGCGCCTCGACGTGTCGGCGCTCGGACCGCTGACCGTGGACAAGCACTCCACCGGCGGCGTGGGCGACGGCACGACGCTGCTGGTCGTGCCGCTGCTGGCCGCGGCCGGCGCCGTGGTGGTGAAGCTCTCCGGGCGCGGGCTCGGCCACACCGGGGGCACCGTCGACAAGCTCGAGGCCGTCCCCGGCCTGCGCACCGATCTCGCCCCCGAGCAGCTGCTGGCGGTCGCCGGCGAGGTCGGCTGCGTCGTGGGGGCGCAGTCAGACCGCATGGTGCCGGCCGACCGGGCGCTCTACGCGCTGCGCCACGCGACCGGGACCGTGGCCGACCCGGCGCTGATCGCCTCGAGCGTCATGGCCAAGAAGCTTGCCGGCGGGGCGGGGACGATCGTCCTCGACGTGAAGGCCGGCGACGGCGCGTTCCTGCCGGGCACGGACGTGGCGGTCGCCCTGGCACGCTTGTGCGTACGGATCGCCGTGGAGGCCGACCGGCGGTGCGTGGCTCTGGTGACCGCCATGGACCAGCCGCTGGGCCGGGCGGTCGGCAACGCCCTGGAGGTGACCGAGGCCGTCGAGCTGCTCGGCGCACCCCCGGCCGGGCGTCTGGCGGCGCTCGCACTGGACTTGGCGGCCGAGGCGGTGGCGTTGGCGCGCGGTGGTGCCGTGGCCCAGGCCCGGCAGGAGCTGTGCGAGCTCTGGGACACGGGGGCGGGCCTGGCCCGGCTGCGGGCGATGGTGCACGCGCAGGGGGGCGACCCGGCGGTCTGCGACGACCCGCGGGCGGTCCTGCCGCAGGCGCCGGTGCAGGAGGCGGTGCCGGCCGACCGGGCCGGATGGGTCCGTGCGGTGCCCGCCCGGGCGGTCGGTGAGCTGGCAGCCCGGCTGGGCGCAGGCCGACGCGGCAAGGCCGACCCGGTCGACCCGGCGGTCGGCCTGGTGCTCGCGGTGGAGGTGGGCGACCGCATGGCCGCCGGCCAACCGCTCGGGGTGGTGCACGCGCGCACGGAGCGTGCGGCTCGGGACGCGGCCGGCGACCTGCGCGAGCTCGTGGTCCTCGCCGACCGCCCGGTCAGCCCGCCCGCGACGGTCCTGCACCGGATCTCCCCCTGACCGTGCACCCGAGCCTGCGAGGATCGCGGGCGCCCGGCGTCTACACTCGCGGCAACCCATGTCGAGCACCTATACCGTCCACGTCGGGTCCTTCGAGGGCCCGTTCGACCTGCTGCTGGCGCTGATCGCGCGGCACAAGGTCGACATCTACGAGGTGTCGCTCGCCCAGATCACCGAGGACTACCTCGTCGTCCTGCGCGGCATGGACCGGTTCGACCTGGAGGTGGCCACCGAGTTCCTGGTCGTCGCGGCGACCCTGGTCGAGCTGAAGGCCGCCCGGCTGCTGCCGGGCGAGGACGACCCGGAGCTGGAGGAGCTCGCACTCGAGGCACGCGATCTGCTCTACGCCCGCCTGCTCGACTACCGGACCTTCAAGGAGGCGGCCGGCTTCCTGCGTGACCGGCTCGAAGCGCACGCCGGCTACGTGCCCCGCGACGTGGCGCTGGAAGAGCGCTTCGTCGGCATCACCCCGCAGGCGGCGCTCTCGATCACGCCGGCCCAGCTCGCCGAGCTCGCCGCACGGGCGCTGGCCGAGCAGCCGGAGCCAACCGTCGACACCACCCACCTGCAACCGGTGCACATGACCGTGCGCGAGGCTGCGGGCCTGCTCGCCGACGAGCTGGTGCGGGCGGGCGGCCGGGCGTCGTTCACGGAGCTGACCGCCGGCTGCCGACACCGTGTGGAGGTGATCGTCTGCTTCCTCGCCGTCCTGGAGCTCTACAAGCTCGAGCGCGTCGATCTGGAGCAGGCGGCGACCTTCGCGGAGCTGGCCGTCGTGTGGGTCGGGGGCGAGTACGCCTCGGCACTCGACGAGATGGACGTCTACCGGGGCCACCGTGACCGGGAGGTCGACGCATGACACCCGGTGAGGAGGAGCTGCTCGAGCCGGACCTGCGCAAGGCCCTGGAGGCGATCCTGCTGGTCGTGTCCGAGCCCGTGGAGCCCAACACCCTCGCCCAGGTCCTCGAGGCGCCCACGGAGGCGGTGACCGCCACACTCCAGGCCCTGCGGGCCGAGTACGTCGACCAGGGCCGCGGGTTCGTGCTCCGCGAGGCCGGCGGTGGGTGGCGCCTGTACACCGATCCCGGAGCGGCGCTCTACGTCGAGCGGTTCGTGGCGCACGGCCGCTCGACCCGGTTGTCCCAGGCGGCTCTGGAGACCCTGGCGATCGTCGCGTACAAGCAGCCTGTCACGCGGGCGCAGATCTCCGAGATCCGCGGCGTGGACGCCGACGGCGCGGTGCGCTCGCTCGTGGGACGCGGCCTCATCACCGAGCTGGGACGCCAGGCGGTGCCCGGCCAGCCGCTCCTGTACGGCACGAGCCCCACGTTCCTGGAGCGCCTCGGCCTCACCGACATCGGCGAGCTGCCGGTGCTGCCGGCGCTGTCGCCCTCGGGTCCGCTGCCGGCCGAACCCGCGCCGGGCACCTACAAGACGGCTCGCCGCGAGCTCGATGCCCTGTCGGCCGGCGCCGGCGCCGACGACGACGACGAGGTCGACCGGGCGTCGTAGGCGCACGGCAGCGCGCCCCCTGACGTCGGTGCAGCCCACGCCTCCGGCTCACGGTAAGGTCACCTCGTGAACCAAGAACAGCGCAAACCTGAGCGGGTCCAGAAGATCCTGGCCGCGGCCGGGCTCGGCAGCCGGCGCGCGTGCGAGGAGCTGATCGCCGCGGGCCGCGTGGCCGTGGACGGGCGGCCGATCACCCTCGGCGGCAAGGCGGATCCGACCCAGCAGGTCATCACCGTCGACGGTGAGCGCGTGGCCACCAACCCCGACCTGGTGCACTTCATGCTGAACAAGCCCCTCGGGGTGGTGACGACGGTCAGCGACCCGCAGGGCCGGCCCACCGTGATGGACCTCGTCCCGGAGAACCCACGGGTCTACCCGGTGGGCCGCCTGGACCAGGACACCGAGGGCCTGCTGCTGCTCACCAACGACGGCGAGCTGGCGAACCGCCTCGCTCATCCCCGCTACGAGATCGAGAAGACCTACGTCGCCCAGGTCCGCGGCCAGCTCCGCCGCCGCGCCACCCGCATGCTGCTCGACGGCGTCGAGCTCGAGGACGGTCCCGCGCGGGCGCGGTCGGTGCGCGAGCTCGGGTCCGCCGCCGACCGGACGCTCGTCGAGCTGGTCCTGGCCGAGGGCCGCAAGCGCGAGGTCCGTCGGATGCTCGCGGCGGTGGGCATCCCCGTCGAACGGCTCGCCCGGGTGAAGCTCGGGCCGCTGGCCCTCGGTGACATGTCTCCGGGCAAGCACCGTCCGCTCACCGGCGGCGAGATCCGCGGCCTGTACAAGGCGGTCGGCCTCGGCAAGCCAGAGCGCTCCGCCGAAGCCGAAGCGCGCGCTCGCAGCGGAGGGGGTCGGTGACGGCCCAGCTCGGCGCCCTGCGGGGCGCCACGACCCTGGACGCCGACACCCGCGAGGAGATTCTCGCGCGCACGGCCGAGCTGCTCGAGACGCTGATGGTGCGCAACGGCCTCACCAGCGACGATGTCGTGAGCCTGGTGTTCACGGCGACAGGCGACGTGACCGCCGAGTTCCCGGCGGCCGCCGTGCGGGAGGCGGGTATCTCGGACGTCCCGATGCTGTGCGCACGCGAGCTGGAGATCGACGCGGGCTCCAACGTCCCCCTCTGCATCCGGGTCATGGCCCACGTCTACACCGACCGTCCGCGCCCAGACCGCCGCCATGTGTACCTGCGGGGCGCGCGCCAGCTGCGCCACGACCTGCCGGAGTAGGCGCATGGCATCCGAGCCCCTGCGCGTGGGCATCATCGGCACCGGCCTGATCGGGGCCTCGCTCGGTCTCGCGCTCAACCGGCTGGACGACATGGGCGAGGTCGCCGGGTACGACCGCGACCCGGGCGAGCTGGCCGAGGCGACCCGGCTGGGGGCGATCACGCGGGCGGCGACCTCGGCTGCGGACGCCGCCACCGGATGTGACGTCGTCATCCTGGCCGTCCCGGTGTCCGCCGTGCCCGCCGTGGCAGCCGACGTGGCACCGGCGCTGAAGCCAGGGTCGATCCTGACCGATGTGGCGAGCGTCAAGGCCCGGGTGGTGGAGGCGCTGCAATGCGCCGCGCCTGACGACGTCCATGTCGTCGGCGGCCACCCCATGGCCGGTTCCGCCGAGGGCGGGGCCGCCCACGCGTCCGCCGACCTGTTCGTCGGCGCGACATACCTGCTGACCCCGACCACCCACACCGATCCGGAGGCCTACCGCCGCCTGCACGCCCTGGTCGCCCGCCTGGGCTCGCGGGTGCTGGCGGTGCACCCCTCACGCCACGACGTGCTCGTGGCGGTGGTGAGCCACCTGCCGCAGCTGGCGGCGACGACGCTCATGAACCTGGCAGCCGAGCGCGCGCGCAACGAGCATGCCGAGCTGCTGCTGCTGGCCGCCGGGGGGTTCCGCGACGCGACCCGGGTCGCGGCCAGCAACCCGGACCTGTGGTTGGACATCTGTGCGGAGAACCGGGACGCGATCGTGGCTGTGCTCGACGACTACGGCGAACGGATCACGGGGCTGCGCACGGTGCTCGCCGGTGCGGACGACGACGGCCTGCGCCACACCCTCGGAGAGGCCCGCGAAGCGCGGCGCTCGCTGCCCGGCAAGGAGACCGTGACGGGGCGGCTGGTGGAGCTGCGCCTGTCGATCCCCGACCGCCCGGGAGTGTTTGCCGAGGTGACCACCACCGTGGGCCTGGCCGGGGTCAACATCGAGGACATCGGGATCGAGCACGCCCCCGAGGGGGGGCGGGGCCTGCTGCGACTCGCGATCCTCGGGCCGAGCAACGCCGCCAAGGCCCACACGGCGCTGGCGGCCATCGGCTACGAGGTGCTGGAGTACGAACCGTGACCTCCCCCGCACCTCGATGATCGCGGTCGAGGTCCTGCCCTCTGGCCCGGTGGTCGGCGAGCTGGCCGCACCCACCAGCAAGAGCATCACCAACCGGGCGCTGGTGGCCGCTGCCCTCGCCGAGGGGACCAGCGTCGTGCGCGACCCCCTGGACAGCGACGACTCCGACGCGATGCGCCGGGCCGTCGCGGCCTTCGGCGCGACGGTGGTCTCCCGGCCCGGGGCCTGGCAGGTCACCGGGACGGCGGGTCGGCTGACCTCGCCGGCGCAGCCGGTCTCGGCGGGGCTGTCCGGCACGACGATGCGCTTCGTGGCAGGGCTGGCGGCGCTGGCGCCGAACGGGGCGACGATCACGGGGGCGGCGCCGCTCCTGCGCCGGCCGATCGGCCCGCTGGTCACCGCGTTCGGCCGGCTCGGGGCCGCGCTTCGTGACGACGCCGGCTACCCGCCGGTGGTCGCCGCGGGGGGCGGGCTGGCCGGCGGGCCCGTGCAGGTCGACGGGACCGGGTCCAGCCAGTTCGCCAGCGGGGTGCTGCTCGTGGCGCCCTACGCCCGCGCCGACGTGACCGTCGGGGTGCACGGGGCGACCGCGAGCGGGTACATCGACCTCACCGCGGACGTGATGCGGGCGTTCGGCGCCGAGGTCGAGCGCGAGGACCAGTCCCGATGGCGGGTGACCGCCGGGCGGGGCTACGCCGCCCGCGACCACCGCGTCGAGTACGACGCCAGCGCCGCCGCCCACCTGCTCGCGATGGCGGCAGCCACCGGCGGCGCCGTGACGGTGCGCAACGCCACCCCCGGCTCCCGCCAGCCCGACGCGGCGTTGACCGACGTGCTGGCTGCGATGGGCTGCACCGTGGAGCGCTCAGGGGACACGCTCACCCTGACCGGACCGCGCGCGCTCAACCCCGTCCACGTCGATCTCGGCGCCATGCCCGACCAGGTCACCACGGTGGCGGTGCTGGCCGCGCTCGCTCAGGGCACCACCACGATCACCGGGGTTGCCGTCAGCCGCGGGCACGAGACCGACCGTCTGGCGGCACTGGCCCACGAGCTCGGTGCGGTCGGTGTGCGCGTCGAGGAACGCCCGGACGGCCTGGCGGTGCACGGCGGCACCGCCGCCGGCCCCGCGCGCCTGGCCACCCACGACGACCACCGCCTGGCGATGGCCTTCGCCGCGTTGGCGGCCCGGGTGCCCGCCGTGGTGATCGAGGACGCGCAGTGCGTCGGCAAGACCTACCCGGCCTTCTGGGCCGACCTGCGCGGCCTGGGTGTGCGGTGGCGCGAACGATGAGCGGTCACCCGGGCCCGGCCGTGGTGGCCATCGACGGGCCGGCCGCCTCGGGCAAGTCCACCGTCGCCGCGGCGTTGGCCGATCGGCTCGGCGTGCCCCACGTGGATACCGGGGCCTTCTACCGCGCGGCCACGCTGCTGGTGCTGCGGGCCGGGGTGGACCCGGATGACGCGGACGCCTGCACCGCCCTGTTGGCAGGTGTGACCATCTCGCGCACCGGGGGGCGGACGCGCATCGACGGCGAGGACGTGGAGGAGGCCATCCGCGGGCCTGCCGTGACCGCGATGGTCTCCGCCGTGTCCGGGCACCCTGCGCTCAGAACCGCCCTGCTGGCCTTGCAGCGCGACGCCATCGGCGGGGAGGGCGGGGTCGTGGAGGGACGCGATGCGGGTACGGTGGTGGTACCCCACGCGATACTCAAGGTGTGGCTGACCGCCACACCGGAGGAGCGCGCCAGCCGCCGGGCAGCCCAGCTCGGCCAGACCGACCCCCAGGTGGTCGCCGCGCACGCCGCCGACATCGCCCAGCGCGACGCGGCGGACGCTGCCCGGATGGTCCGGGCCGCCGACGCGGTCGAGCTCGACACGACGGGGCGCAGCGTCGCCGTGATCGTCGAGGAGCTCGTCGCCCTGCTGCCGTCATCACCGCCAGCACCCCTTCCCCCCAGCCCGACCGAGGAGCAGCCGTGACCGCGGACCCCCGCAGCGCCGCCCGTGCGCGTCACATCGTCGAGGCCGCCCTCCCGGTCGTCGCGATCGTCGGGCGTCCCAACGTCGGCAAGTCGACCCTCGTCAACCGCGTCGTCGGGCGGCGCGACGCGATCGTGGAGGAGCGCCCGGGGGTCACCCGGGATCGCACGACGCACACCGCGGAGTGGGATCGCCGGCGCTTCACCATCGTGGACACCGGCGGGTGGATGCCGACCCGCGCCCGCGCGTCGCGCTTGGACGACGCCGTGGCCGCGCAGGCGGAGACGGCGGTCGCCGAGGCGGACCTGATCGCCTTCGTCGTCGATGCCGCGGTCGGCATCACCGAGGAGGACGCCGAGATCGCGGGGTGGCTGCGCGCTGCGGGTCACGCCGTGCTGCTCGTGGCGAACAAGGTCGACAACCTCGGTGGGCGGCCGAGCATCGAGCTCGCCGAGCTGTACGGGCTCGGTCTCGGCGACCCGGTGCCCGTGAGCGCCCTGCACGGACGCGGGTCGGGTGACCTGCTCGACGACTTCGTGACCCGCCTCGAGGCGGTGGGGGCGTTCGCCCGCATGCCCGCCCCCGGCACGGAAGCCGCGGGCGTGGCGCTGATCGGGCGGCCCAACGTCGGCAAGTCGTCGCTGTTCAATCGGCTGTTGGGCGAGGAGCGCACGATCGTGGACGACCGGCCCGGCACGACGCGCGACGCGGTCGACACCGTCGTGGCCCTGCCGGACGGGACCGCCTATCGCTTCGTCGACACGGCGGGCCTGCGGCGGCGGGCCAAGGCCCACCGGCACGGTGACGCGACCGAGTACTACTCCACCCTGCGCACGGTGCAGGCACTCGATGCCGCGGCGGTGGCGCTGCTGGTCCTCGACGCGGGCGAGCCGGTCGGGGAGCAGGAGCAGAAGCTCGCGCGACAGGTGCTGGACGCGGGCCGCGCCCTCGTGCTCGTGCTGAACAAGTGGGACCTCGTCGACGAGTACCGGCGCGAGATGCTCGAACGGGAGCGCGATCGCAAGCTGTCCTTCATCGACTACGCGCCGCTGGTGCGGACGTCTGCAGCGACGGGCCGTGGCGTTGATCGGCTGCTCCCCGCCGTGGGTGCCGCGCTCGAGCAGTGGAACCGCCGCATCCCCACCGCACGGCTGAACCAGTGGCTGGCCGACGCGGTGGCGGCCCACCCGCCGCCCCTGCACGTCGGACGGGCGGTGCGCGTGCGCTACGTGACGCAGGTCGCGAGCGGCCCACCGCGGTTCCGGCTGTTCACCACCGGGGAGCTGTCACCCGGGTACGTGCGGTACCTGGAACGCCGGCTCCGGGAGTCCTTCGGGTTCGCCGGGACCCCGCTGGACATCGCGGTGCGGGTCCGCACCCGCTGGGAGGACCGCAGCTGACGGGTCAGCATCCCATGGCGGTCGCTGCGCGACCGCCACACCCGGCACAGCAGAGAACCGCCCTCGCAAGCTCGGGCGATTCACGAGTCAGACGACCTCGTCGCCGCAGTCGGGGTCGCCCTCCCATCGCAGGGTCGGCGCTTGCTCATCACCGGCCTCCACGGAGGAGAACGTGAGTGCGGCGGAAGCCTCCGACGGGGCGATCACGACCGCGAACGGCGTGCCGGCCGGAGCCAGCTCCCCCGAGGCCCAGGCGCGGTAGGCGGCGCTGACGTCCCAGAGCAGGCGGCCGGGGCTTCCGTCGGTGACCGCGACCGCTCGCAGTTTGTCGTCCACGCTGACCTCGGCGACCTCGTCGCCGTCCTCCAGGGGACCGCGGATGGTGGCGGCGTACACGCCGAGCTCCGTGGCGTCGCCCGCCTCCATGTGCACCTGGAGCTCGGCGGCGGCCACACAGTCGGGAGTGCCGTCGATGAGCGGGAAGACGGTGACGGCCACGTCACCTCCCCCGCTGATGGCCAGGCTCTCGCCGGCGGCCTGGCTGACCACGCCGTCTCGGACGACGAAGTCGGCCGTCGCACGAGCGTGCCCGTCCTCGACCGGCCCCGTGGGGACCTCGCCGCCGGGCTCGGTCGGCTCGGCACCCTCGCCGTCGTCGGGTTCCCCCTCGTCATCCGCGGCGTCACCGAACACCAGGCTGTTGGAGACGGCATCGATGGTCATCGGCACCGCCACCAGCACGACCACGCCACACGCGCCCAGTGCCACGACCCACCGGACGACCCGCCATACCTGTGCACTCATGTGACCTCCCGCATGCAGGGTAGTCCACGCGCTGGGCGACGCGGTCCAGGTGACGTGCCGAGCCCGCCAGGCGGGGGTGTGTGTGACCGTGGCTGACGGGGAAGGGTTGCCGTGTCCAGCAGTCGAGCGCCTGTCCTGACCTGATCGGAGCGCCGGTGATCGTCCTTGGCATCATCCTCATCCTGCTCACAGCTCTCCTCGACGTCCCATCGGTCCTCTACACGATCGGGATCGTCCTGGTCGTCGTCGGTGTCATCCTGTGGATCCTCGGCTCGATGGGTCGAGCCGTCGGGGGGCGACGCCACTACTGGTAGCCGATGACGCGCCGGGGGTTCGGTCGGCCACTTGCAGGGTGCTGAGTTCATGGCACCCGCTCCTTCGGGGGTGAGCATCCTCCCCCGATCGGGGAATCTGATGAACAATCCCCAAACCTGTTCACCGCGCGCGGTTGCCGACCGAGGAAGAACGGCTACCATCACACCGGTCCACGAAATCTGAGATGCGTTTTCGCTTTCGGTGACTCGCCGTCCCATCCCATTTGGACTGGTCGGCCAACGTGTGAGCCGCGACATGCGACTCCATGAGCAGGGGAGTCGGCGGTCCCGCCTCCATCGGCGCCACCGAGTCGACCATGCGTCGCGCTTGGAAACCCCTGGAATGGATTCCGCATGTCCGTACGGCGACCGAGCCCGGCACGGCTGGTGCTTGGAGCGCGTGCCGGCGCTGCGACAAGCGCTCGTCCCCCCCGGGCGTCCGCAACGTCCGCCAGGGGGATGAGGTCATGGTCGCCCGGGCCGGCGGCGCGGTGGCGGTCTTCAGCGTGGACGAGGTCGCTCGGTCCTCGAAGGGCGACTTTCCGACGGAGCTGGTCCACGGGGGCACCGACCGCACGCTGTTGCGGCTGATCACGTGCGGCGGGGTGTTCGACCGGGTCGCGAGCGGCGGTGGTGGCGTGATCGCTGGGTGTGCCGTCTGGCCTCCTTCTCCTTGATCGATGCGCTCAGCGGCGGGTTGCACCAACGGATGAGGGCGCAGCTGGCGCGGACCCGCGCTGAGCGCCGCCGATTCGCTGCCTTGGTCGAGCACGCCCCGGACGTGGTCGTGGCTTGCGACGCTCGCGGGTTGGTCGGCTACGCCAGCCCGTCGGTCACGCGTGTGCTGGGCTACGCGGTCGAGTCGGTGGTGGGCCGACCCTTGGCCGATCTGGTCCACGCCGACGACGTGTCGGCGCTGCAGCGGATGACACGGGCGCCCACGGTCGAGCATGGGTCCCCGGTGGTGCTGCGCGTGCGCCACGTCGACGGGTCCTGGCGGCACCTGGAGATGGTCGCCAACGATCTGCTGGGCGATCCGGACGTGGCAGCCGTGGTCTGCAACGGCCGCGATGTCACCGAGTGGCGCGCCATCGAGTCAGAGCTGCGTCACCAGGTCTGGCACGACCTGGCCACCGGCCTTCCCAACCGCAGACGCTTCGTCCAGGTGCTGCAGGCGACGATGGCCTCCGCGGCGGGGAGGGCGGCGGTGCCGCCGCCGTCCTGCTGGTCCACCTCGACCGCTTCGGCAGTGTCCAGGAGGGCTACGGCCCGGACACCGGTGAGTTGCTGATCACCGCGTTTGCCGAGCGGTTGTCGGCGCAGATGGGGGCCGGCGACCTGGTCGCGCGGTTCGCCACGACCGATTTCGCGGTGCTGTACCCGGGTGTGGACGGCCACGAGGTCGCCCGCCGGGTCGGCGAGCGGCTGTTGCAAGCGGTCGATGAGCCGTTCCTCATGGCCCACGGCGAAGTGCACCTGTCGGCCAGCATCGGGGTGGCGCTCGCCCGCGACACCGATCGCGACGCGGGCCAGCTCATCAGCGATGTCCATGCCGCGGTGCACCACGCCAAACGGAGCAGCGCGAAGATCGCCAGCTTTGACGTCGCGTGGCGCCAGCAGGCGGCGACGGCGATGGACACCGAGGCCGCCTTGCACAGCGCCCTGGAACGGGGGCAGCTCGGGCTCTGCTATCAGCCGATCATCGACCTCGCCAGCGAGCGAGCGCTGGGTGTCGAAGCCCTCATCCGCTGGCATCATCCACGGCTGGGAACGGTCGCGCCGAGCGACTTCATCCCCGTCGCCGAGCAAGCCGGCATGATCGGGGCGATCGGACGCTGGGCGATCGACACCGCGTGCGTGCAGCTGGCGAGCTGGCACGAGGAGCTGGGGCGCAGCGACCTGACCGTTGCGGTCAACGTCTCCGCACGTCAGCTGGACGGCCCCGAGCTGCTCCACGACGTCAAGCGTGCGCTGGACGCCACCGGGTTGCCTCCCGGGGCACTCATCCTCGAGCTGACCGAGACCGCGCTCTTGGATGACATCAGCCACACCATCCATGGGCTGGTCGCGATCAAGGCATTGGGGGTCCGTCTTGCGGTCGATGACTTCGGCACGGGCTACTCCTCCCTCGGGTACCTCAAGCTCCTGCCCGTCGACATCCTGAAGATCGACCGGCTGTTCGTATCCCAGCTCGGGCACGCCGACGGCGACGACGTGATCGTCAGTGCCATCATCGGCCTGGCGCGCAGCCTCGGCCTGGCCACGATCGGGGAAGGTGTCGAGGGCTCGGCTCAACGCGACCGGCTCATCGAGCTCGGCTGTGATAGCGCCCAGGGGTACCACTACGCTCGGCCCGAGATCGCTGAGGCCATCACGCCCATCCTCGCGGCGGCCGTCCCAGGGCGCGGGCAGTAGGCGTGGCGCCCCGGGCTCGACGCGTCAGCATCCCGTCGGTAGAGGGGAGTGCGTCGGGAATCGACTGGTGTCCACGCTGTGATCTGCGCATCGACACATGCCCGGCAGGGGAGCACAGCCATGCGTTTGCCTGGGACATCGCTCAGACGCTCGCCGGCGGATTCGACCGTCTCGAGGCGTGGTGCGACACGCTCCGGCTGCGCAGCGGTGACACCGTGGGATGGAAACCACTCACGGGGGCCGCGCAGCATCCTCAGGACGAGGCGCGACGACTCTTCCTGTGGGACGACGGGGTGATGGCCACCACCCGAGACGATCTCGTACCCGTGCGTGGGCATGACCGCAGCGCTGCCTCGGACCCTGAGACGTGAATGGCTGGAGCTTGCGGAGGCGATTCTCAGCGCCCATCACGTGAAGGCGAAGAGCAGGGGGAGGACGGTGACGACGGTCGCTGCCCAGAGGGCGAAGACGGGCAGGTAGGAGGTCTGCCACCGTTCGAGGCGGTGGAAGGCGATGCGTCCGGTGAGGAATCGGGCGGACAGCCAGGCGGTACCGACCAGGTTCACCAGCAGGACGAGGTTCAGGCCAAGCGCTGCCGCGCGGTTGGGGGTGAACCCGAGGTCGCCGATGCGGGCCACCATCGCGGCGAGCACCATCGCGTCGAGCACGAGGGCGCTGGCGATGGTGAGCAGCTGGACGCGGTCCACCAGCCCGGCAGGGCGGGACGGTTCCCGCGCGGACAGCGCGTAGAGAACGAGCCCGAGCACGACCACCATGAGGGCGTCGAAGACGCTCAGCAGCTCACGGTCGAACGCGCTGGCGACCCCGGTCACGGCGTAGGTGGCCGCGGCGACCGTCAGCATCACGGCGAACAGGGGGGTGAAGATCATGGTGAGCACCGGTGCCATGTTCTCGACCACCTGCTGCTTTGACTCCACGAGCCATGCCGCGACGATCACCGCGCCGGCCGCACCCGAGGGCAGCACCCACTCGATGACCCGTTCGGCGAGGTCGGGCCCGATCGGCTCGAGGATCAGGGCGGTGAGCCCGAGCAGCACGCCGCCGCCCAGCGCGATGAGCACGTAGTAGATGGCCCATTCGCCGGTGAACCGGACGAAGTCCATGCGCCGCTCGTGCGATCGGATCGTGCCGCCCATGTAGGGGTAGGCGACCATGAGCCACAAGAGGACGGGCAGATGCAGCGCGACGAGGAGCTCGGTCGCCGAGCCCGCCCGGTACGGATAGACGTTGACGACCAGGGCAAGGACCGCGAACGGCGCGGTCGTGCGCACCCATTCGCGGATGTCGAGGTGGCGTCGGCGCGCGAAGTACCCGGCGAGCAACGGCACCACGAACAGACCGACGTTGCGCAGCAGCCACACGGGTGGTTCCTCGCCGGGGACCTGGGCAACGAGCCGGATGACCTGGATGGCCACGCCCGCAGCCAGGGCGAAGACGAGCGCCTCCAACCATCCGCTGGCCGGGCGTTCGGGCTCGTCCTGCCCCGCCAGGACCAGCTGCTTCCACAGTCGGCCCCGGTGCTCGCGTGCGAACTCCCGCGACAGGGCGTCCACGTCGCCCATGCGCCGCACGGCAACGAGGAAGCCCTCATCAGCGGTGAGCCCGGCCGCGTCCAGCTCCGCGATCTGGTCGCGAAGGTGGCCTTCCAGCTCATCGACGTCACGGCCGTTCACCGCCGGGGCCTTGGCGACGTAGGCCCGCCACTCGGCGATCTGGGACTCCACGCCATCCATCACGCCTCACCCGGCGCCGCCGGCAGCCAACCGACGCCTCGCCAGGCGCCACCCAGCGCCCGTGTGACCGTCACCCACTGCCGTTGCTGCTCGGCCAGCGCGGCACGCCCACCGTCGGTGATCGTGTAGTACCTGCGGCGACGCCCCTCGGGTGGCGTCTGCCACTCCGTGGTCACGTACTCCAGGCGGCGCAGCCGATGCAGCAGCGGATAGAGCATCCCGTCGGTCCACTCCAACTCACCCCCGGAGAGCTCACGCACCCGCTTCAGGATCGCATAGCCGTAGCTCTCACCCTCAGCCAGGATCGCCAAGACCAACGGCGTCGCCGAGGCCGCGACCAGGTCCTTGTCGATGTGCACGCCCACCTCTTCCATTGGCTAGTACCGGTATGCATAGAAGCGCAATGTATAACCCCGCCGCAAGCCCGGGACGCTCGGCCCGCCCCCGTCGCCCGCAACCGGCGTACGCCGGCACGCGGCTCAGGGGTTGGAGAACAGCCCCTTCAACCGCAGCCCCCACCAGGGGCGCCGCCCCCACGTCATCAGCTGGCCCCGGGCGATCGCCCGCCACTGGCTGACCCGCCCGTAGCCGACGAGCAGGAACGCCACCGGGTCGACCGACAGGTGGCAGTCGACCGGCTGCGGTCCCGGTGGCTCCACCAGGGCCGTGCCGTCGTCGACGCGAACGACAAACCGCTGCCCGCCGCGCAGGCGGATGTCGAAGCTGGCGCTGACCCCCTTGGCCGCCGCCACGTCCACGACCATCGGCATCATGGCCGTCACCGCGTGGAAGACCAGGCACGCCTCGTCCTGGCGCATCGGCCAGAGCGAGCCCACCTGTCGCGCGATGTCGTAGCCGTGCACCACCTGCTCGGCCAGCAGGAGACAGGTCGCCGCCGACACCGACAGGGACGCACCGTCGCCGTACCAGGGGGTCGGCATCCGTTCGTCGGGATGGCACCCGGCGCTGGCCGCGAGGAACTCCTCGGAGGCCTGCACGACGTGAGCGCCGAGCGCGGCGAGGTCACGCGGGGGCTCCTCGGCGATCGTCCGCGCGCTGAACGCCGCCAGCCGGTCGTGAAAGGACCCGACCTGCGGAGCCAGGCCCGCCCAGCGCTCACCGTCACCGGAGACCGCGTCGGTGAAGCCCCGCAACGCGATCAGCAGGTGGGCGCCGACGTCGCCGACCGTCCACCGCGTGTCGGCCATGACCTCGGTCTCGGTCAACCCGGCGAACAGGCCCTGGGTGCGGACGGCGACCCGCGCCAGCGCTGCGCGCGCCGCAGCATGGTCATGCACTGCGGTCACAGCCGGACGTCCCACGCGCTACCCCTGTGATCGATCGACCGCTGGAGGATACGCCACGGTCCCGCCCGGCGAGGGCGTCACCCCGCCTCCCCGTGGACCCGCAGGGTCAGTACCGGGGCGACGAGACGACCCGTCAGTGCTTGATGTACTGTTCATGCCATGCTGAACACCACTGCTGGTCTGGATGTGCTCAACCGGTTGGGGAGGGCACTGGCCGACCCGACGCGCAGCCGCATTCTGCTCAAGCTGCTCGAGGGGCCGCGCTACCCGGCGGCCCTGGCCGATGAGCTCCACCTGACCCGCCCGAACGTCAGCAACCACCTTGGTTGCCTGCGTGGGTGTGGTCTGGTGGTTGCCACCCCCGAGGGCCGCCAGATGCGCTACGAGCTGGCCGACTGCAGCCTGGCGCACGCCCTCCGGGACCTGCTGGCGGTCACCCTGGTCGTGGAGGACTCGTGCCCCGACGACCCGGACGGGCGGGGACGCCCGTGAGCGGCGCGAAGGCACGTGCCCCACGGTCGACCTTGCTGCATCGGCGTGTCCGCCTGATCGTCGCGATCACCATCACCTACAACGTCGCCGAGGCGGCGATCGCCATCGCTGCCGGGATGGCCGCGTCCTCGGCCGCGTTGGTCGGCTTCGGGTTGGACAGCACCGTCGAGGTGCTCTCCGCCGCCGCGATCGCGTGGCAGTTCAGTGCCCGCCACCATGCCGACCGCGAGCAGGCGGCTATGCGGCTGATCGCCGTGTCCTTCTTCGCGCTGGCCGGCTACGTCGGGTTCGCGGCGGTCCGGGCGCTGCTCGGCAACGCCGACCCGGCACCCTCCACGGTGGGGATCGTGCTGGCGGCTGCCAGCGTTCTCATCATGCCCACCTTGTCGTGGCTGGAGCGGCGCACCGGACGGGAGCTCGGCTCATCCAGTGTCGTGGCCGACTCCAAGCAGACGCTGCTCTGCGCCTGGCTGTCGGGCACCCTCCTGGTCGGGCTCGCACTCAACGCGACACTGGGTTGGTCCTGGGCCGACCCAGTCGCCGCCCTGGTCATCGCCGCCGTGGCGGTGCGCGAGGGCCGGGAGGCGCTCCGCGGTGAGACGTGTTGCACCGCCACGAGCGCGCTGCTGACCGACGACGTCGCGGACGCCGTCCCACCCGCGCTGTGAACCGCGCGCCGCAGGAGCTCGACGCAAATCGCCGACGCGCTTGGCGTCACCGCGCAGGCCGCGCACCTGGCACGACGGCCAACCCCGTAGTACGGCGGACTCCTACGGTTCCCGCATCCACCAACCGAGCGCCCGCCCGCACGCACGCAGGTTACCCGGCGGTAGATGGGGTGGGAGGGACAGATATGTCGCTGAGACCCAATCTACCGGCCGGTAACCCGGGGGGTGGACCCGACGATCGACGAGATCCGGGCCGTGAGCAGGCGTGCAGGGATCCCCGGAACTCTCAATGGTGGTCCCCGGGGTCTCGGGCTGCCGCTGTGGGCGACCCTCGCGCTGAAGGACGGCGTGCACATCAAGGCCGGGCAGGAGCGGTTCGGGCACTCGTCCATCGCCACACCGGCGATGTGTACAGCCACGTCACCCCCGGCATGCAGGCAGAGGCCGCCGCGCGCGTCGCCCGGGTCATCAACACAGCGCCCGACGCCGACACCATCGGGGAGGGAAGGGGTGAGCCGACGCCGCGCCGTGAGCATTCTGTGAGCATTCACGCCAGAGGCCCCCGGGTGACGGGGGCCTCTGGCGAGCGAAGATGCCGTCTGACGCGTGAATCGCCCGAGCTTGCGAGGTCGATTCTCCGCTGTGCAGGGTGAGGCGGTCGCGCAGCGACCGCCATGAAGGCGCTGACCTGCGGTCTTCTCAGTCGGGATGGGGGGATTTGAACCCCCGATCTCCGGTCCCCCAGACCGGCGCCCTGGACCAAACTGGGCCACATCCCGCAGGTAGCCGCAGGTTACCACGCGCTGCTTGCGAACCCGCGCGTGCCGTCTGCGGCTAGGCTCGCAGCAATGCGATCGGATCGGGTCCGGCAGTTCCAGTGGGGCGCCCGCGGTGAGGGGGACCAGGTGGTCCACGATCGCGTTCTGACCGCGGCGAACGTGATCACCGGGCTGCGACTGCTCGGACTGCCCCTGTTCGTCTGGCTCGTCCTCGGCGCGCAGGCGCTCGGACTCGCCTTCCTCACGCTCGCGGCCGTCGGCGCCACGGACTGGGTCGACGGCTATGTGGCCCGGCGCTTCGACCAGGTCACGCGGCTCGGCAAGATCCTCGACCCCCTGGTCGACCGGGCGTTGCTGGCCACCGCGGGTGTGACGCTGGCCGTCGCCGGCATCATCCCGTGGTGGCTGGTCGCGCTCGTGGTCGGGCGCGACCTGGCGCTGCTCGCCGCCGCGGCGATCATCTTCCACGGCATCCCGCCGATCCCGGTGACCCGCACCGGCAAGGCGGCGACCGCAGCGCTGCTGGTCGCCCTGCCCGCATTCCTGGTGGGCGCCATGGACTGGGCGGGGGCCCGGCTGGTGATGCAGGGCGCCTGGGGCATGGCTGCCGTCGGGGTGCTTGCCTACTACGTGGCCGGGGTGCAGTACGCCCGTGTGACGCGGTCAGGCATGGGACGGTCTGACCAGGAGGTTTAGGTCCATACGGGTGCTACTGTGGAAGGGGCGATGAGCGACCCCGACACGGTGTTCGGGCTGGGGCAACCCGCCACTGACTACCCCGCTGGTCCACCCACGCGGTGGTCACGGCCGTGGGCGACGCCGGTCGTGACCGCGATGACCGCCGCGGGGGCGCTGCTCGTGGGGTTCCTGCTGGTGGCCGGGCTCGTAGCCGGGCGCACGTCGGCGCTCGAGCAGGACGCCCGCAAGGCCGAGCTGATCGCGTTGATCAACGCCCGCCAGGGCCACACCGAGCAGCTGGCGGAGCAGCTCGAGGAGCTGCGGGCGCAGTCGGCCGCGGAGTCAGAAGTCGCCGCGGGGGTCCCGGCGCTGACCGGCTACCTCAGGCAGGTCGAGCAGGCGGCCGGGGTGACCGGGATCCGCGGACCCGGCATGCGCGTCACCCTGAGCGACGCGCAGACCGGCTGTGGCTCCTCGGAAGAGGACTGCAGGATCCAGGACCGCGATCTGCAGCTGGCGGTCAACGCCCTGTTCGCCGCGGGAGCTGAGGCGATCGCGATCAACGGGGAGCGGATCATCGGCACGACGGCGGTGCGCCGGGCGGGCCGCCAGGTGCTCGTCAACTACAAGGTCCTGACGCCGCCCTACGTGGTGGAGGCGGTGGGCAACCCCGACCGGTTGGTGTCGGAGTTCACCGACGCGGAGATCGCGCACCAGTTCGCGATCTGGACCGACGTGTACGGACTCGGGTTCGAGATGGAGACACACCGGGAGCTTGAGATCGCGGGCTACGCCGGCAGCGTGCAGCTGCGCACCGCGCAGCCCTCCGGGGACGGGAGACAAGCTCGGGTGGCCGAGGACGAGGCCCCATGATCCCGCTGATCGCGCTCTTCGTCGGGGCGTTGCTGGGACTGCTGCTGCAACCCACCATCCCTGCGGTGGTGGCGCCGTACCTGCCGGTGGCGGTCATTGCCGCCCTGGACGCGATCTTCGGCGCGACCCGGGCCCGATTCGATGGCACCTTCAGCGAGCGGGTGTTCCTCATCTCGTTCCTCACCAACGTGGTGCTCGCCGTCTTCCTGGTCTTCCTGGGTGACCAGCTGGGGGCCGGCCAGGAGCTGTCGACCGCCGTGCTGTTCGTTTTCGGCGTGCGGATCTTCCAGAACCTCGCGGCCGTCCGACGCCACCTGTTCCGGGCGTGACGGTCATGGGTCGCCGAGTGGCGCAGGGCGGGGGCGGGACGCCTACCATGGATCCGCAATGACCGACACGGTGCCACCTCGCGTGCAGCGGCAGGAGCAGTCCCGTGCTTCCTCCGGTCCCGACCAGCCGCGGGGCCGCGGCGCCACGACGGTGGCCGTGGCCTTGGCCTGTGGGCTGTTGGGCTTCGTGCTCATGACGCAGATCCGTGCGAGCGAGACCCTGGGGACGCAGCTCGAGGGAGAGCGCGAGGAGGACCTCGCGACGATCCTCGCGAACCTGTCGACCGAAACCGACCGGCTCCAGGGAGAGTTCACCGACCTGCGGTTGACGCTGCTGGCCTTCGAGGGCTCGGCCGAGCGCGATGGCTTGGCCCTGCGCAACCTCCAGCGTCGCCTGGACGACTTCAGCATCCTCGCGGGAGCGGTCGCTGCCGAGGGCGAGGGCATCGTGCTCACCATCGCC
Organism: Egibacteraceae bacterium; assembly: GCA_040905805.1. Lineage (NCBI taxonomy): Bacteria > Bacillati > Actinomycetota > Nitriliruptoria > Egibacterales > Egibacteraceae > Egibacteraceae bacterium. The sequence continues at coordinate 41,231 of JBBDQS010000002.1, forward strand.
GACGGACGCGCAGACCTGCGTCCCGAGCACATGGTCGACACGGTGCAAGAGCTGCGGGACGCCGGCGCTGAGGCCATCGACGTCAACGGGGTCCGACTGGTCGTCTCGTCCGCGTTCAGCGTGCGCAACAACCGGTTGGTCGTGGACAGCACGCCCATCGCCCCGCCCTTCCGCATCGCGGCGGTGGGGCCCGCGGAGACCATGGCCCGGGCGCTGTCGATCCCGAACGGGGTCATCGACACCCTGGAACGCGCCAGCGGCGAGGTGGTTGCCTCGGTCGACACCAGGGCCGACCTGACCGTGCCGGCCCGGGGCGAGCCGGCCCCGTTCGTTTTCGGGGAGCCGGTGATCACGGACAGCGCCGATTAGGTGCACCGTGCAGAGGCGGTAGCATCCACGCCGCAGGTTCCGGCGGCTGGGAGGAGAGGGGCATTGAACCCCGACGATCTGAGGTACACCAAGGAACATGAGTGGACACGCCGCGACGGCAGCCATGTGACGGTGGGCATCACGCAGTACGCCCAGGACGCGCTGGGTGACGTGGTCTACGTCGACCTCCCGGCGGCCGGCACCAGGGTGGAGGTGGGCCAGCCGTTCGGGGAGGTCGAGTCGACCAAGAGCGTCTCGGACCTCTACGCGCCCGTGAACGGCACCATCGTGGAGCGCAACGAGAACCTCGAATCGGCCCCGGAGCTCGTGAACTCAGACCCGTACGGCCAAGGTTGGATGGTCGTGATCGATGCGGACGACCCGGCGGCCGTCGACGAGCTCCTCGGGGCGCAGGAGTACGCCAAGCTCACCGAGACGCCGTAATCGTCGAGGGCCCCCTTCCAGCCGCGGGCGGGCCTCCGGTGCTACCATGCCGCGCCACACTCGACGACACCTGTCGATCGGCGTAGGGGAGATGATGTACTGCACACACTGCGGTCACCAGAACCCCCCTGACAGCAACTTCTGCGCGAACTGCGGCCGTCCCCTGACCGTCCCTGCGCACGGGGCGGACACGACCACGGGTGCCATCCCCACCGAGGACCAGCACGAGGATGGGCCGAGCGCGGAAGAGGACGACGACGACGCGCTCGTGGCCGCGGAGCTGGTCCGCAACCTCGACGCGGGCACCGCCCTGCTGATGTCCGCGCGCGGTCCGAACGAGGGTGCGCGATTCCTGCTGGACCGCGACGTGATCGCGGTTGGCCGGCACCCGGAGAGTGACATCTTCCTGGACGACATCACGGTCTCCCGCCGCCACGCCGAGTTCCGGCGGGACGCCCAGCGCTTCTGGGTGCACGACGTCGGCAGCCTGAACGGCACCTACGTCAACGGCCACCGTGCCGACGACCAGATGCTGAGCACCGGGGACGAAGTCCAGATCGGCAAGTTCAAGCTCGTCGCGTTCGTGGCCGAGCCCTCGCTGTGAGCAGTGGATAGGCCGTGACAGCTGACGGCTTCACGATCGGCGAGGTGCTGAGCCAGCTCAAAGAGGACTTCGAGGACATCACCATCTCGAAGATCCGGTTCCTCGAGAGCGAAGGGCTGATCTACCCTGACCGGACGGAGTCCGGATACCGCAAGTTCACCGCCGACGACATCGACCGGTTGCGCTTCATCCTGACGGCTCAGCGCGACCACTACCTCCCCCTGCGGGTCATCCGCGAACAGCTGGGACGCCTCGACGCCGGCGAGCCGCCCGACACGTCGGTGGGGCCGGTGGCCGAGCTGGGCGCCCTGGACGGTGACGGGCTGTCGGCCAAGCGAGCCGCCGACATCGCCCGGGCCCTGGAAGCTGCGGGGGGCGGCGACGACCAGCCGCTGCTCGACCAGCCCGCTGCGCGCGTCACGTTGTCCTACCGGGAGTTCTGCGACGCCACCGGCCTGGAGAGCGACGTGGTCAAGTCCCTGCGGGAGTACGGGATCATCGGTCAGCGTGACGACGACGGGGGCGCCTTCGATGCGGACGACCTGCTAGCCGCCCGTGCCGCCCGCGACCTGCTGCGCCTCGGTCTGGAGCCACGCCATCTGCGCATGTACCGACAGTTCGTCGACCGGGAGCTCGCGTTGTTCGAGCAGCTGGTCACCCCCCTGCTGCGCCAGCGCAACCCGGAGGCCCGGCGCCAGGCGACGCGGCAGCTGGAGGAGCTCGCCGGCCTGACCGGGCGCATGAAGCGAGCGCTGCTCGTGCGTGCGCTGCGGGTCTACGTCCATCGGGGATAGTGGCACGGTGACCGCCACGCGCTGCGCCCGTCTGCTCGTGACGGCCCTCCTGATGGTGGGGCTTGCCGCCGCGCCGGTGGGTGCCGCACCGCCGGAGGTGAGCGCGACCGGCGCGGTGCTGTGGGACCCTGCCGATCAACGGGTGCTCTACGGCCTCCACGAGACCGTGGGTCGACCCATGGCCTCGACCACGAAGATCATGACCACCCTGCTGGCGCTGGAGGCCGGCGCTGCCAACGAGATGCTCACCGTCTCCCCAGGGGCAGCCAGCCAGACCGGCGCGAGCCTCGGGCTGGTGGCCGGGCAGCGGCTGCCGATGCGCAGCGTGCTTGCCGGGCTCATGCTCCGCAGTGGCAACGACGCGTCGCAGGCCGTCGCCGAGCACGTCGCCGGCAGCGAGGCGGCCTTCGTCGCGCGCATGAACAGTCGGGCTGCCGAGCTCGACCTGACTGCCACCAACTTCCTGAACGCGTCCGGGCTCACCGACGATCTCTCGCACCACGCCAGCCCGCTGGACCTGGCGCGCCTGGCGGAGGTCGCGATGGCAGACCCCGACTTCGCCGGGTGGGCCGGTTCCCGGCACCTGACGGTCCCGGGGCTGCCGCCCATGGAGAACCGCAACGAGCTCATCGGCCGTTACCCGGGCGCCACAGGGGTGAAGACGGGTTTCACGACCTTGTCGGGCCTCAGCCTGGTTGCGAGCGCGAACCGTGCGGGGCGCACCCTGTACGCCGTGGTACTCGGCAGCGAGGACAACTTCCGCGACGGACGGGCGCTGCTCGACCACGGTTTCGACGACTTTCGCCGTGCCCAACCGCTCTCCCCGGGTGACACCGCCACCGTCTACCGGTGGGCCGACGACGCGGTCGGGCTCGTGGCCGACGGTGCCCTCGGCGTCACGGTGCCCGTCGACGGGTCGGTCGTCACCTGGCGCACCGCGGTCGACCCCGCCCGCTCCCGTCCCGTGCAAGCCGGTGCGGTGCTCGGCGAGGCGCACCTGCTGGTGGACGGCGACGTCGTGCGGACCGTGCCCCTGCGCGCCGCGAACGACGTGGGCGATGCCGAAGCCGCACCGGCGGCGATCCGGGCCGGCGCGGCGGTGCAGGAGGCGCTGCGGGCCTTCGCGCGTCTGCGCGAGACCGACCGCGCCGCCTGAGTGCCTGGGGCACCGCGAACGTCGGCGGGGGCACTCATTGAGGGGGGTGCGGGCGCAACGTACACTCGGCGTCCATCAAGGCCTGTGGGTCAGGAGACGCCGTGATCGAGCTGGAGCTGGTGGGTGTGCGGGTCGAGCTGCCGCACAACCAGCCGATCGTCCTCCTCAAGGAGCGCACGGGCGAGCGGTTCCTGCCGATCTGGATCGGCGCGGTCGAGGCCACGTCGATCGCGTTCGCCCTGCAGGGGGTGGTGACCGCCCGTCCCATGACCCACGATCTCATGCGGGACCTCCTGTCGAACCTGCACGTGGTGGTCGACCGCGTGGTCGTCACCGAGCTGCGCGACGGTACGTTCTACGCCGAGATCCAGATGACCCAGGACGGCCACTCGATCGTGGTGTCGTCCCGGCCCTCGGATGCGATCGCCCTGGCGGTGCGCGCCACCGTGCCGCTCTTCGCCGACGAGTCCGTGCTGACCGAGGCCGGCATCGAGATCGAGGACGAGGACGAGGACGAGGTCGAGCGGTTCAAGGAGTTCCTCGACCAGGTCACCCCCGAGGACTTCCGGTAGCGCCGCGGGGCCTCGGGTCGGGGGCGTCGGGCTCGCCGGGGCGGAGGATGCTGTTGACCGCGCACCAGCTGACGGGCTAGGGTCCGCGTAACTACGGCGATGAAATATACGGGCAAGACGATGTGAAGGGACCCCCCGTGGCGACGCCGCGTTCGAACCGGTACCTGCGGGACATCCCCCTGCCGGGGCTCGAGGATGGTCAGACGGGGTACCGGGGTCCGGCGGTCTGCAAGATCGCGGGGATCAGCTATCGCCAGCTGGACTACTGGACCACCACCGGCCTCATCTCCCCTTCGGTGCGCGGCGCCGACGGGTCCGGGTCCCAGCGCCTGTACTCCTTCGACGACATCGTCGTGCTGAAGGTCATCAAACGGCTGCTGGACACGGGGGTGAGCTTGCAGCGCATCCGCTCGGCCATCGACTTCGTGCGTGAGCGCGGGCTGTCCCTCAAGCACCTGACCCTGATGAGCGACGGCCGTCGCGTGTACGCCCTCGACGACAACCGGGCCATCATCGACCTCATCAAGCGCGGCCAGGGGGTTTTCGCGATCGCGGTGGACCCGTTGTACGAGGAGCTCGAAGCGCAGATCACCGACCTTCCGGCGGAGCGTGCCACCCCGGCGGTCAGCGGCCATCCCGCTGCGCCGGCCCGTGACGCCGACGAGGCGAGCGAGGCGGCCGGGGGCAGCTGAGGGCCGGTCCCGCGACGACCCGGCCATTAACCGGTTCGTGGCAGGTGCGATAGGTTGCGGCGTGAGCCCGCCGCACACGAGGAGTTCGTCGCTTGCGCTTCGCCCCCCATACCGATGCCGACGTCAGGACCATGCTGGACGTCATCGGCAAGCCGTCCCTGGCGGCCTTGTTCGACCACCTGCCCCCAGGCGTCCTCGCGGGCGACGACTGGGATCTCGCCGCTGGTCTCAGCGAGGACGAGGTGACCACCCGGCTGGCCGGGTTCGCCGCCGCCAACAACACCCGTGCGGTGTGCTTCGCCGGCGGGGGCGCCTACGACCACTTCGTCCCCGCCGTCGTCGGGGCCCTGGTGTCACGCGGCGAGCTGCTGACCGCCTACACCCCCTACCAACCCGAGGTCAGCCAGGGGCTGCTGCAAGCGCTGTTCGAGTACCAGACGGTCGTCACCGAGATCACCGGGCTGCCGGTCTCCAACGCGAGTCTGTACGACGGCGGCAGTGCCGTCGCCGAGGCCGTCGCCATGGCCTGCGCGTCCACCCGCCGCAACCGGGTCGTGCTGTCGATGGGCGTCGACCGTCCCAGCCGCGACATCGTGCGGACCTACGGTCATCCGGTCGACCGTCAGGTGGAGGAGCTGGCCTACGACAGCCATGGCCGCACGCCGGTCGTCGACGTGCCCGCCGACGCCGCAGCGGTGGTGATCGCCCAGCCCAACGCGCTGGGCGTGGTGGAGGACGTGGCCGCCTGGGCCGACCGGGCGCATGCCGTGGGCGCCCAGCTGGTCGTCAAGCTGGAGCCGACTGCCGTGGGCCTGCTCCAGACCCCGGGCAGCCAGGGCGCCGACCTGGTGATCGGGGAGGGACAGCCCTTGGGTCAGGGGTTGGTCTACGGCGGGCCCACCTTCGGCTTCCTTGCCTGCCGCGAGGACCAGGTGCGGCGCCTGCCCGGTCGCCTGGTCGGCGAGACGGTCGACGCGCACGGGACCCGCGGCTACGTCATGACCCTGCGTCCCCGCGAGCAGGACATCAGACGCGAGAAGGCGACGAGCAACATCTGCACGAACCAGACCCTGACCGCGGTGGCGGCCCTGATCTACCTCACGTGGCTCGGCCCACAGGGCCTGCGTGAGCTCGCCATCACCTGTCTCGCCCGTGCCCACCACGCAGCCGAACGGCTCACCGCCGTGGACGGCGTCACCCTGGCCGTGGACGGCCCGTACCTGAAGGAGTTCGCCCTGCGTCTCGCGGTGCCTGACCCCCACGATGCCGTCCGCCGGCTGCACGACGCCGGCTACCTCGTCGGACCGGTGGTGGCCGATGGACCGGCGGCGGGCGCGGTGCTCGTCGCGACCACGGAGCGGCGCAGCCGCGACGAGGTGGAAGGCCTGGCTGATGCACTGGCCCGCGTCCTGAAGGAGGTGGGCTAGCCATGCCGGTCATGGGCGACCGCACCCTGCCAGAGACGACCATCTTCGAGAAGTCCCGCCCGGGTCGGCGGTCGGCGACCTTCCCCGCGCTCGACGTTCCTGCGGTCGACCCGGCCGCCGTGCTGCCGGGTGTCGAGCTGGCCGAGGCCATGCCCGCGCTGCCGGAGGTGGGGGAGATGGAGCTGGTGCGCCACTTCACCCGCCTCTCCCACCGCAACCACGGGATCGACGTGGGGTTCTACCCGTTGGGGTCGTGCTCCATGAAGTACAACCCGCGGATGGCCGAGACGATCGCCGGGCTGTCCGGCTTCCGCGACCAGCACCCGTGGGCCCCCGACGCCGCCTGCCAGGGCACGCTCGCCCTGCTCGGCGACCTCCAGCACTGGCTGTGCGCGCTGACAGGCCTGTCTGCGGCGACGTTCCAGCCCGCCGCCGGCGCCCATGGTGAGCTCACAGGGCTGATGCTGATCCGCGCCTACCACGAGGACCGCGGCGACGCCCGGCGCACCGTCGTCGTCCCGGACTCCGCGCACGGCACGAACCCGGCGAGCGCGGCGATGTGCGGCTACGACGTCGTCACCGTCCCGTCGGGCCCCGACGGGCTGGTCGACGTGGACGCGCTCGAGCGCTTGGTGGACGAGCACACCGCGGGCCTCATGCTGACGAACCCCAACACGCTCGGCCTGTTCGAGGTGGAGATCGAGCGGATCGCGGGGATCTGCCACCGGGCGGGCGCGCTGCTGTACTACGACGGCGCCAACTTCAACGCGATCATGGGTCGGGTCCGCCCGGGCGACATGGGCTTTGACGTCGTGCACCTGAACGTGCACAAGACCTTCGCGACCCCCCACGGGGGCGGGGGGCCCGGTGCAGGGCCCGTCACCGTGAGCGAGCGCCTCGCGCCGTACCTGCCCGCACCGTTGCTCGTGCGCGACGCCGACGGCACCTACCGTTGGGACAGCGAGCGCCCCAAGTCCATCGGCCGCCTGCACGGGTTCCACGGCAATGTGGCGGTGCTCGTGCGGGCCTACAGCTACCTGCTCTACCACGGCCTGGAGGGCCTGCGGGAGGCCAGCTCCCGGGCGGTGCTGAACGCCAACTACGTCGCGGCGCGCGTCGCGGACCGGCTGCCCCTCGGCTTCGCTCACCATCAGCCGATGCATGAGTTCGTGGCCACCGGCAAGACCTTGAAGGCCCACGGCGTGCGGGTGAGCGATCTGGCCAAGCGACTGATCGACTACGGCTTCCACCCGCCGACCAACTACTTCCCGCTGATCGTCGAGGAGGCGTTGATGGTCGAGCCGACCGAGACCGAGACCCCGGAGACCCTGGACGCGTTCGCGGACGCGCTGCGCGCGATCGTGGACGAGGCCGCTTCCGACCCGGACCTTTTGCGGGACGCGCCGACCACGACGCCGGTCGCGCGTCTGGACGTGGCCCGCGCGGCGCGACACCTCGTGCTGCGCTGGCAACCCGACCGGCCGTAGGCGGTGCCCGAAGGCCACACGATCCACCGTGCGGCCCGTGACCACCGCCGCGACCTCGCAGGTCGTGCGGTGGCGGTCTCGTCGCCGCAGGGACGCTTCGCTGCGGGGGCCGCGCGCCTGGACGGGCGCGTGCTCGTTGACGTCGAGGCGCACGGCAAGCACCTGTTCTACCGCTGGGCGGGGGGCAACGGATCCGGCGACGACACCCTGCACGTGCACCTGGGGCTGATCGGCGCTTTCCGCAGCTTCTGCGGGCCGGCACCGCCACCCACGGCGGGCACCCGACTCGCGCTGCATGGCGGTCAGGTGACCGTCTACCTGACGGGACCGCTCGCCTGCGAGCTGACCGATCCTGACGAGGAGGCGCGTCTGCGGGCACGGCTCGGCCCGGATCCGCTGCGCCGCGACGCCGACCCCACCGTCGCGTACGCCGCGTTGCAGCGCCGGCGCATCCCGATCGGCGCGGCGTTGCTCGACCAGGCGGTGGTCGCCGGCGTGGGCAACGTGTTCCGCGCCGAGGCGCTCTTCGTCTGCGGCATCGATCCCGCCCGGCCGGCGAACAGCCTGGACCGCGCGGCGTTCGACGCGTTGTGGGCGACCCTGGTGGCGATGCTGCGCAAGGGCGTCCGCCAGGGGCGCATCGCCACCGTCGGACGCGACGGGCGCTACGTGTACCAGCGCGCCGGGGAGCCGTGCCGTCGGTGCGGGGCGCTGGTCGTCGGACACACGGTGGCAGGTCGCACGCTGTTCTCGTGTCCCACCTGCCAACGCGGCACTTGAGCGCGGCCTGGCGTACGGTGGGCCCTCCGATCACGATAGAAGGCTTGTTCATGCGTATGGCGAAGTACGTCGCGGTGCTCGCGGCGCTGGCACTGGCGGTCGCTGCCTGCGGTGACGACGCCGCGGACGACACGACCCCCGCGGGCGACGACGACGAGGTCTCCGCGCCCGAGGACGACGGACCCGCAGCCGGGCTCGACGACGACGTCGCGGCGGTGGTCAACGACGATGAGATCAGCCTCGATGACGTCGAGCAGCAGGTCGAGTCCTTCGCCAACAACCCGCAGGTCGCCGAGGCGCTGGAGGGCCCCGAGGGCGAGCAGACCTTGGAGCTCCTGCGGGCACAGGTGGTCTCGACGATGATCATCAACAAGCTGGCCATCGCGGCAGCCGAGGACCTCGACAACCCGGTCACCGACGAGGACATCGCCGCGGCTCGGGGCGAGCTCGAGGACGAGACGGGTGGAGCGGAGAACCTGGCGACGGCCCTGGAGGCGGAGGGGATGAGCGAGGACCAGCTCACGGTCCAGCTGCGTGCGCTCGCCGCGCTGCGCAACATCGAGACCGCGCTCGCCGAGGGGGGCGACGCCGACGAGGACGATGCCGAGGAGGGCGAGGAGGGCGATGCCGAGGAGGGCGAGGAGGGCGATGCCGAGGAGGGCGACGACCCCGAGACCCTGGCGCAGCGGTTCATCCAGGAGCGCCTGCAAAGCGCCGACGTCGTCATCAACGACGACATCGGCACGTGGGACGCCCAGACCGGCCAGGTCACGCCGCCGGGTGGTTTGCCGCAGCAGCAGCCGCAGCCGCAGCAGCAGTCGCCCGCGCCGGAGTAGGCACGCGGGCGGGCCGCCAGGGGCCCCGGGCGCCTCAGGCCGCCCGGCGCTCCAGCCAGGCCAGCAGGGTGCGCACGCCGAACCCGGTGGCGCCCGGGGGCAGGTGCCCCCCGGCGAGCTCGGTCGGCAGGAACGCCGGACCGGCGATGTCCAGGTGCGCCCACGCCCGGTCCCCGGTGAACCGACGCAGGAACAGCCCGCCGATGATGGCGCCGCCCCCAGCGCCGTCACCGGTGTTGTTGCAGTCGGCGACGGGGCTGTCGAGCAGGTGCTCCAGCGACGACCACAGGGGCAGAGGCCAGACGTCCTCGCCGGCGATCTCCGCGGCCTGGCGCAGGGAGGCGACGAGGTCGGGATCGGTGCCCATCAGCGCGGCCGCGTAGCGCCCGACCGCCCCGACGGCTGACCCGGTGAGCGTGGCGAGGTCCACCATGGCGTCAGGCTCCAGTCCCGCGCTGTAGTCCAGGGCGTCGGCGAGCACCAGGCGTCCCTCGGCGTCGGTGTCGAGCACCTCGACGGTGCGGCCGCCGTGGATGGTGACCACGTCGCCCGGTCGTTGGGCCGTGCCGTCGGGCATGTTCTCGGCGAGGGGCAGCACGGCCGTGACGTCCAGGCGGATGCCGAGGTCGCCCAGGGCGGAGCAGGTCGCCGCGACCGCTGCCGCGCCGGCCATGTCCGCCTTCATCTCGTCCATGGCGCCGTCGCGCTTGAGCGACAGGCCACCGGTGTCGAACGTGATGCCCTTGCCGATCAGGACCACGTGGCCGAGCGGGTCGGGGGGGCGGTACCGCAGCTCCACCAACCGGGGCGGGGCAGCCGACCCGGCCCCGACCGCGAGGACTCCTCCGAACCCGTCGCGGGCCAAGCGATCCTCGTCGAGGACCACCGCCTCGCAGCACTCGGCGGCGAGCTCGGCGACCGCTGCGGCCAGCGCCGCCGGGCGCTTGCGATCCGGGGGGAGATTGACGAGGTCGCGTGCCGCGAGGGTCGCGCGGGCGTAGATGTCCGCACGACGCACGGCCAGCCGGGCCTCCGACAGGCGGCCGGAGGGGGTCAGGATGATGATCTCCCGCAGCCGGACGGGCTCCGGGTCGCTCTTGAACCGCAGGTCGCGGTAGGCGCCGAGGTGGAAGCCCTCGGCCACCGCCTCCACCGCCGCGCTGGTGCTGTGGACCTCGGCGAGGGTGGTGGCAACCCGGCGGAACCTGGTGCAGGCGCTCGCCGCCACCCCGGCGGCGCGGCGCAGGCGGGCCGGGTCGGTCTCGTTTATCCGCCCGAGACCGACGAACAGCACCCCGTGGCACCGCAACGTCGCGTCGCTGTCAGCTGGCGCGGCGAGCAGCAGGTGCTGGCCGATATCGCCGCGGAAGTCGGGCGTGATCGGCAGGTCCTCGAGCCCCAGGGCCGCCAGGGCGAGCTTCGCGCCAGGCCCCTCGATCCCACCCTTGAAGACGGGGACGACGACCACGTCGGCGCGCACTTCGCGGGGGTCGGCCGCCTCGGCAGTCACCTTCAGCACGACACAGGCCCTTCGATCTCGGTTGGGGGCGAGGAAGTATAGGCGCGACGACCGTGCCGCAGCCCGAGGGCCGGGCGTCCACCTACGCCAGGATGCGCTTGCCCACGGGCTTGCCCGCGGTCATCTCGTAGACCAGCGGCACGCCCGTGGCGATCTCCAGGCTGGTGACCGCCTCGTCATCCAGGTCGTCGAGCTCCTTCACGATGGCCCGCAGGGAGTTGCCGTGGGCGCTGACCAGGACGACGTCGTGCGCCATGGTCGCGGGGACGATCTCGGTGTCGAAGTACGGCAACGTCCGGGTGGTCGTGTCCTTGAGGCTCTCGCCCCCCGGCAGGTCCACGTCGTAGCCCCGCCGCCAGGTGTGGACCTGCGCCTCGCCGAACTCCCGGCGGGCCTCGTCCTTGTTGCGTCCGGTCAGGGCGCCGTAGAAGCGCTCGTTCAGCTGCCACGCCTGGATCTGCGGAAGCTCGTCCTGGCCCAGTGCCTGCAACACGATGCGCCCGGTGTCGATGGCGCGGACCAGCGTCGAGGTGTAGGCCACGTCGACGCGCAGTCCCTCGGCGGCCAGCCGCGCGCCCGCCCCCTGCGCCTCTTGCCGGCCGGTGTCGGACAGCGGGCAGTCGACCCAGCCGGTGAAGCGGTTCTCGGCGTTCCAGGTGGACTGACCGTGGCGAATCAGGATGAGTTGGGCCATGAACGGGAACCCTACCCATGTAGGCGGTTGCGCGCGAACCTACGGACGCGTAGGTTACGGTTGCGTAACCACTTCTTCCGCCCCACGCCAGGAGGCGCCCCACATGCCAACGCGAACCACCGACCGGGACCTGCTCGTCGAGCTGGAGCCCAAAGCGGCCGAGCTGCTCAACCGCCACGAGAAGGTGGCGAAGGAGTGGTTCCCCCACGAGTACGTCCCATGGAGCCTGGGTCGGGACTTCCCCGCCTTCTTCGAGGGCGGCGACGACTGGACCCCCGATCAGCCTCGGCTGACCGGCGTGGCCCAGACCGCGTTCGAGGTGAACCTTCTGACCGAGGACAACCTGCCGAGCTACCACCGTGAGATCCACGAGATGTTCGGTGCTGGCGACGGTGCGTGGATCAACTGGGCGAACCGCTGGACGGCCGAGGAGAACCGGCACGGCATCGTCCTGCGCGACTACTTGGTCGTCACCCGCAACATCGACCCCGTCGAGCTCGAGCGCCAGCGTATGAAGACGATGGAGGCCGGCTACGACCGCGAGGACAAGGACGCGCTGCGCGGCATGGCCTACGTGGCCTTCCAGGAGCTCGCGACCCGGATCAGCCACCGCAACACCGGGATGTACTCCCAGGACCCCGTCGCCGACCGGATCATGTCGCGCATCTCCGCCGACGAGAACCTGCACATGATCTTCTACCGCGACATGCTCCACGCTGCCCTGCGGATCGACCCCTCGCGCACGGTCGAGGCCGTCACGGCCGAGGTCCTGGACTTCGCGATGCCCGGTGCGGTGATCGAGGGCTTCCAGCGCAAGGCCGTGCAGATCGCCAACGCCGGGATCTACGACCTGCGCATCCACCACGACGAGATCCTGTGGCCGCTGCTGCGCCACTGGGGCATCTTCGGCCTCGAGGGTCTCGACGAGGGTGGCGAGAAGGCCCGCCAGGAGCTGGCTGCGCACCTCGAGAGCCTGGACAAGTCGGCCACCCGCTTCGAGGAGAAGCGCGCCGCCCGCGCCGCCAGGGCCGCCGAGAAGGCGTCTGCCTGACCGCAGGGCAGGGTGAGCACCTCGGCTAGGCTGTGCGGCCATGCCGCCGCCGGCGCCCCCGTTTCCCCCCGACGCTGTCGTGTTCGACCTCGACGGGCTGCTGGTCGACTCCGAGGATGCCTGGGCGCGCGCCAGCCGCCGGGTGGTGGAGGACCTCGGTGGGTGCTGGCAGGACGCGGTGCACCGTCGGCTGCTCGGCTCGGGGCCGGCTGAGGCCGCCCGCATCGTCGCCGGCTACCTCGGCGGCGGCCACGACCCGGAGGCGGTCGCCGCCCGGATGCTGGCGGCGGCCGAGGCCGAGTTCGCCAACGGGCTGGTCGCCCGTCCGGGTGCCCTGGCCCTGGTCAGGGCCCTGCACGGGCGCCTGCCGCTGGGGGTGGCGACGAACTCCGTGCGGGTGCTGGCCGAGCGGGCGCTGGAATCGGTGGCGCTCTCGAGCTGGTTCGAGACGCTGGTGTGCGCCGACGACGTCGCGGCGCCCAAGCCGGCCCCCGACCCCTATCTGCTCGCGTGCGCCAACTGCGACGCCAGGCCTGGGCGGTCGGTGGCGCTGGAGGACTCCCCGGCGGGCTCGCACGCCGCCCAGCGCGCCGGCCTGTGGGTGATCGGTTGCCCCTCCCTGCCGGGGGTGGTCCTGCCGGCAGCGGATGTGGTGGTTGCGAGCCTCGCCGACGTCGACGCGGCCGTGCTGGCTCCGTAACTCCATGGCGGTCGCTGCGCGACCGCCCCACCCGGCACAGCTGAGAATCGGCCTCGCAAGCTCGGCCGATTCACGAATCAGCCGGGGCGGGTGGCGGGGTCGCGCGGCAGTCGGGACAGCCCGACGTAGGCCAGCGCGGAGATGTGCGAGGCCACGGTCTCCTTGTCGGGCTCGCGCACCTCGCTCCACCATGCGCCCACGTGCACGACCATGCCGATCAGGGCACGGGCGTAGAGCGGCACGGTCGCCGGATCCAGACCCGACGCGACGAAGAAGCCCGCGAGCACGTCCTCGGCCTTCGACGCCACGTCGGACAGCAGTCCGGCCAACCCACCCCCGGCGAATCCCGACGGCGAGTCGCGGGTCAGCACCCGGAAGCCGTCGGGGTCGGCCTCGATGTAGTCGAGGAAGGCCGCCGCGCTGGCCTGGACCTGGTCGCGGGGACCGATGTCGGGGCCGAGCCGGGCGGTGATCATCTCCAGCAGCCGGCGGGTCTCGCGGTCGACGACGACCGCGTACAGGCCCTCCTTGCCGCCGAAGTGCTCGTAGACGATCGGCTTGGAGACCTTCGCCCGCGCGGCGATCTCCTCGATCGAGGCGCCGAGGTAGCCGTGCTCGGCGAACACCTGCTTGGCGACGCCGACGAGCTGGTTGCGGCGCTGGCTCGCGGTCATGCGCCCCTCGCTCATCGGTGCAACGTAGCACCGGTGCGTGTCCGACCCCGACCACGGCCATCATGCCCACACAACCCGCCCCTGTGTGGCGGTGCGAGCGGGGGTCCGTGGACGGTCAGGTCGCGACGACGTCGGCGAACGTGGGACCCTCGGGACGTTCGAGCTGCTCCAGCGTGCAGTCGGTCGGGTCCTTGTCGGGCCGCCAGCGCTCGAAGCGGGTGGCGTGGCGGAAGCGGTCGCCGGTCAGCTGGTCGTAGCTGATCTGGCACACAAGCTCCGGGCGCACCGGGACCCACGACAGGTCCTTGCCGGCGGACCAGCGGCTCTCCGCGCCCGGGGCGCGCACCGCCCCGCCGCCGCCCAGGGCGGCGTCCTCGGCGGTGACGGTCAGGGGCCGCAGCCGCTCGAGCAGGGCAACCCGGTCGGTGTCACCGAAGCCCGAGCAGTGCCCGATGAAGTGCAGATCACCCCTGTCGTACAGCCCGAGCAGCAGCGAGCCGATGCGGTCGCCCTCCTTGTGCACGCGGTAGCCGCCGACCACCACGTCGGCATCACGGCGGTGCTTGACCTTGACCATCGCGCGCTTGCCCTCCTGGTACACCCCGTCGAGGGCCTTGGCGACGATGCCGTCGCAGCCCGACGACTCGAACTCGTCGAACCAGCGTCGACCCTCCTCGACGTCGGTCGTGGACAGGGTCAGGTGCCAGCGGGCGGGCCCCTCGGCGGGTTCCCCGAGGGCGGCGACCAGGGCGGAGAGGCGCTCCCGGCGCTCGGCGAAGGGGCGCTCCCGCAGGTCCTCGCCGTCCACGGCCAGCAGGTCGAAGGCGACCAGCTCGGCCGGTGTCTGCTCGGCGAGCAGCCGGATGCGGCTATCGGCGGGGTGGATGCGCTGCTGCAGGGCATCGAAGCTGGTCTGCCCGTCCACCACGAGCACGATCTCGCCGTCCACGACCGCCCCGCCGGGCAGCCGCTCGAGCGCCGGCGCGAGCTCAGGGAAGTAGCGCAGCAGCGGACGCTGCTTGCGGCTGTCCAGGCGCGGCTCGGGCCCGCCCCAGGCGAGGGCACGGAACCCGTCCCACTTCGGTTCGTACGCCCAGCCCGGCGGATCGGGCAGGGTGGTGCGGACCCGAGCCTCCATGGGCGTGCGGGGCGCCTCGAACGGCCACGTCACGACAGGTCGCGCAGATCGGTGATCGCCCCGTTGTCGAGGTCGCGGTCGAGCAGCGCCCAGATGCCGGCCGCCGCATCCGCGGGCTCGGTGAGCTGGCCGGACTCGTGCTTGTCGATGAACTTTCCCACCTGCGGGAAGTCGGCCTCGTCCATCGTGCGCATGTACGCCTGCATGCCCGTGTCGACCACCCCGGGGGCCACCGCCAGGACGCGCGTACGGCCGCCACGCCGATCCTGCTCGGCGCCGGCGGCCCGCACCCACATGTCCACGGCGGCCTTGCCCGCCGAGTAGCTCGTCCAGCCCTCGTAGGGGCTCGAGGCGGCCCCCGACGTGAGCATGACCACGACGGCCTCGCCGGCGAAGCCGGACGCCTTGACAGCGGTGAGGAAGCCGTGGCCGAGCGCTTGGGGCGCGGCGGAGTTCAGCAGCACGTTGCGGCGGTACGCGGCCGAGTCGACCTCGCCGGCGAACCCGATGGGGTCGATCGTGCCGGCGTTGTGCACCAACACCGCGCGCTGCCCGGCGAAGTCGGCCAGCTGCGCCCTCATGTGCGCCTCGACGACCGCCCATGACTGCGGGTCCGACAGGTCGGCGGGCAGGTGTTCGATGACCGAGCCCTCGGGCGGGGTCGCCGACGGCCCGGAGCGGGAGACGTCGATGATGCGGGCGTCGGGGTAGGGCACGGACGCGGCCAGCGCTGCGCCGATGCCGCTTGACGCGCCGGTGATCCAGGTGATCGTGTCAGCCATGGCGATGATGCTAGCGATAAGACGGCGGGGGGGACAACGCCGTGCGTGCGTGACCGTATCCTGGCGCCATGCGGCTTCTGCTGGATACCTCGAGTCTGCTCTACCGGGCCTTCTTCGCGTTGCCGGCGTCCATCACCGCCCCGGACGGCACCCCCGTCAACGCGGTCCGCGGCTACCTGGACATGACGGCTCGTCTGGTTGTCGACCGTGGACCCGACGAGGTCGTGCACGTCTTCGACGACGACTGGCGGCCGGCGCCACGCGTGGCGGCGTATGCCGGATACAAGAGCGCCCGAGCCGAGGAGCCCGCCGAGCTCACCGGCCAGTTCGCGCTCCTGCCGACGGTGCTCGACGCCTTCGGCCAGGTGCAGGTGCACGCCCCGGGGTGGGAGGCCGACGACGCGATCGGTGCGCTGTGCCACGCCGCCGCGGGCGACGAGCGCATCGCCGTGGTCACCGGCGACCGTGACCTCCTCCAGCTCGTGCGCGACCCCCACGTGCGGGTGCTGTTCACCGTCAAGGGGGTCTCGGAGCTGGCCGACTTCGACGAGGCCGGCGTCCAGTCCCGCTACGGTGTTCCGCCATCGCGATACGTGGACTACGCGATCCTGCGCGGTGACCCCTCCGACGGGCTGCCCGGAGTGCCCGGGATCGGGGACAAGACAGCGCGCACGCTGGTGGCGGCCTACCCCGACCTCGAGGCGCTGCTCGCCGATGCGCAGGCCCAGACCCCCCGCATGGCCGAGCGGCTCGCCGTCGCCGGGCCCTACGTCGAGGCGATGCGCTCGGTCGTGCCCGTTGAGACCGGGGTGGCCCTCACCACCCGCGCGGGACGCCGTGATGACGCCCTGCTGGACGACCTGGCCGCCCGCCACGGCCTGGAAGGCCCGATCGGGCGCCTGCGGGAGGCGCTCGATGCCTAGGCGACTGGTGGCCGCGCTGGCCATTGCGGTCCTGGCCCTGGGCGGGTGCGGTGAGCCCGACGTCGACCTCGATCTGCCGGCACGGGCGCCCGACCAGCACATCCTGGACACCGCCGGCGTCCTCGACGGCTCGGACGTCGCCGAGCGCCTGGACGCGCTCGCCGACGAGGGGCTGGACATCGTCGCGGTCACCTACGAGACGCCGCGGGCGAGCCTGGGGGAGAGCCGGCGTGCCGGGCAGCTGGTCGTCGAGGAGTGGGGCGCCGACATCGCCCTGGTCGCCGTCGCGGCCCCCGACAACTTCACCAGCACCGACGACCGGACCCGTGAGCGGTTCTTCGGCCTCGAGCCCGCCGGCACCGTCACCGTGCCGCGGGGGCTGCGCGAACGCGTCGCGGAGGAGCGGGCGCCGGTGCTGGCCGAGGTCAACGACTGGCCGGGTGTCTTCGCCATGGCCATCGACGAGATCGAGCGCGAGCTGGTCGAGTGAGGCTCGAGGAGCTGGAGGCGGTGTGCCGGGAGGCGGCCCGGGGGGTCGTGGAGCGGGAGGGGCGGCCCGTGCCCGCCGCGGTGGTGCTGCCTCTGCCCGACACCAACAAGGTCACCACCTTCCCCGACTTCCCCGCCGACGACGCGGGACGCGCCGCGCTGCTCGAGCGCTTCGCCGCCGACGCGGTGCGCCCGGCCAACGCCTCCTGCTTCGGCTTCCTGGCGGAGGCGGCCCTCGACGCGGGTGACGGTGCTCAGGTGGACGTCGTGGTCGTGGCCTACTCCGCCCGCCACCATCACGGCCACGTCACCGCGGCGCCGCTCGACACCGACGGCGTCGGTGCGTTCACCCCGGCCGAGGAGCTCGACCCGGCGGCGATGCCCTTCCTCGCCCCGCTCCAAGAGGCGGTGGACGCCGCGGGGCCGCCCGATGCCCTCGGCGGGGTGCTCCCGACCGACTGACCGACCGACCGACCGGTGAGGCGCTGGTGGACGATGGCACCGGCTACGGCCGAGCCGGTCGCCGCGTTCGTCGCCGGGGCCGCCGGCGGGACGTGCCCGGTGTGGCGGTCGCGCGACCGTCAGCTGCCCCGCCGAAGCCGGCCGCGGGAAACCCGGGCCTCGGGCCGCTCCATGCCGTCCGTGACGCCCGCCTCCCATGCGGATTCCCGCGCGGGCGCGGGAATCCCGGGCCTCCGGGCGATGGCGGACGTCCAGGGCGGGTCGATACCCGGCTGGTGGCGTGCCCGGTCATGTCACGGCGAACAGCAGGGCCGCCCCGGCCAGCAGGACCGCCACGCCCACGCGCAGGCACGCGCGGCTGAAGGTCTGCCGGTACTCCCGTTGCGCGGCGGAGTACGCGCGATCCGCCTGGGCGGTCGCCCGCAGGGCCGCCGCCCCCGCCGGGGTCACCCTCCCGCCGAGCCGGCCACCGCCATCGGTTGCGGGGGCCCTGGGCGGGTCGCGCAGCGCCCGGTACGCCACGTTGGCGCGACGAGCGGTCTCCGCGGCCACCGGGTCCCCCGGACGGCGGTCCGGGTGGTGGTCGCGCATGACCCGCAGGTACGCGGCGCGGATCTCCTCGGGGCCGGCGTCGGGGCGCACCCCGAGGGCCAGGTGGTGGTCGGTCGGCATCGGGCGCCAGCGTAGCGGCGGACCTCACCAGTAGCGGTGGCGCGACAGCGCCGCGCGTGGAGCGCGACGTGCGGGCCGGCGGACCAGGCCCGCACGCATGCCGGCCAGCACGAGCCGGATCACCCGCCCCCGTTGGCCGGCGTAGGGCGCCAGCAACGCCAGCATGCCGGCGTCCGTCCAGGCGCCGTCAGGGCCGTCGCCCGGGCCGCCGTCGAGGGCGCCGCCCACCAGGCTCGGCAGGTGGTAGTCGCCGACGCTGACCGCGTCCGGGTCACCGAGGGCCAGACGGGTCTCCCCGCTGGTCCACACGCCCACGCCGGGCAGCGCGCGCAGGCGCCGGTCCAGCAGTGCCCAGTCGCCGACCACCGCCTCCAGGCGGTGGTCGGCGACGGCACCGGCGTGCAGGGCCCGCGCCCCCCGCAGCGACACCCCGCACCGGCGCAGCGACCAGGCCGGTGTCGCGCCCAGACGGGCCGCGGTCGGCCAGCACCACAGGTCGCCGGCCGCCGCGGGCTCGCCGACCATGGCCGCGAGCTGGGCGGTCGACCGGACCGCTTCGAGGCTCTGGACCAGCTGGGCGATGACGGCCCGCCCCAGCGCCTCCCCCACGCGGGGCATGCGCGAGAGCACCGGCGCGCCCAGCCTTGCGTACAGCCCCCGCAGCGTCACGTGCGGCACGACCAGCTCGCCGAACCCTTCGGCCGAGTCGTGCCCGCCCGTCCAGGCGACCGCCGCCGCCAGCGCCTGCTCGACGGCGTCGGCCGGGGTGGGGGCCGGTCCCCAGACCTCGCAGGCCACGCCGTCATGCGTCGGGCGGGCCGCCAGCACCAGGGGCCCGCACGGGCCGGGCTCGGCCCGGCGGACGGTGCCCCCGGGCCCGCGCGCGGCCCACCCCCGCTGTCGGACGACGGCCGGATCGGC
>JBBDQS010000002.1:60426-65758 GCA_040905805.1 Egibacteraceae bacterium
GGGGGGCCCGGTCCACCGGCAGGGCGGTCAGGTCCACGGGCGTGCGTCGTCGGTCGGCAGCCAGCAACGTCGCCGGCGCGGGCGGGGTCACGCGGGTGGGGCTCGAGGGGGCCACGAGGGGGCAGTGTCGCACGCGGGCACCCGACGGCGGGCCATCCGGGCACGGACGACCGCCGGGTAAGGTGCGCGGCGTGCCCGACACCGAGCCTGACCCGCAGCGGTGGCGCGGATCCGAGCCGTGGTTTGCTCCCGTCGCGCTCGTCCTGCGGGCGCTGGCGTGGCTGCTCGCCGACGTCCGGGTGGTGCGCCCCGACCGGCTGCCGCGCTCGGGCCCGGTCGTGGTGGCCGCCAACCACGTCTCCAGGCTCGACCCGCCGGTCGTCGGCGTCGTGGTCTACCGGTTGCGCGGCCGGGTGCGCTTCCTCGTCGTGGAGGAGTTGTTCCGCACGCCGGTGCTGGGCTGGGCGCTGCGGACGACCCGGATGATCCCCGTCCGCCGGGGCGGGGGGACCGAGCGGATGGTGGCCGAGGCCGTCGCGGCCCTGCAGGCCGACCAGGCGATGATCGTGTACCCCGAGGGCACGATCCCGGCTCCCGGGGAGGTCCTGGCGGGCCGGCCCGGCGCCGGCCTCCTGGCGCTCAGGGCGCACCGGATGGGCGTGCCGGTCGTCCCGATGGCCTCCTGGGGTCTGGACCACCGGGGGCACGGGCGCATGCGCCTGCTGCGCCGCCGGGCGACGGTGACCTTCGGACCGCCGGTGGACCTGTCGGCTTGGGCCGAGCGGGACGACCGCGAGGCGCAGCTTCAGGCCGGCGCGGCGGTGCTCGCCGCGGTGCGCTCCCTGCTGCCAGGGCCGGAGTGCGGCGGCCGCGACCGATGACGGCGGCCCCGGCCCGGAAGGGCCGGGGCCGCCGTGCGGACCAACGAGGTGCTACGCGGCGACGCCCAGCTGCTCCTGGAGGCGGTGCAGTGCCTGGTTCTCGATCTTGCGGACCGACTCGCGCGACAAGCCGAGCTCGCGCCCCAGCGCGTCGAGGGTCAGCGCCTGCTCGCCGTCGAGCCCGTAGCGGCGCGTGAGCACGTACCACGCGCGCTCGTCGAGGTGTTCACGAGCCAGGTCGAACAGGCCCTCGACGAAGTTGCGCTCGACGACCTCGTCGGCGGGGGAGTCGGAGGCGATAGCGACGAACTCGCCGAGGTCGCTGGCGTCCTGGTCGTAGCCGACAGGACGGTCGAGCGACGTCATGGCGTGGTCGCCCTCCATGGCCCGGCGAACCTTCTCCTCGGTCAGGCGGGTGGCCTGCGCGAGCTCGGGCACGGTGGCCTCGCGCCCGGTCTCGGACTCCAGGCGCGCGCCGGCCGCGCGGACCTTGACCAGCGCGTCGTGCAGCGCGACCGGCAGTCGGATGGTGCGCTCGCTGCCCGCCACGCCGCGCTGGATCGCCTGGCGGATCCACCAGGTGGCGTACGTGGAGAACTTGTACCCACGGCGCCAGTCGAACTTCTCCACGGCGCGCAGCAGCCCCAGGTTGCCCTCCTGGATCAGCTCGCCGAGGTCCAGCGTCGACCGCTTGGAGAACTGCGCGGCGACGCTGACCACCAGCCGCAGGTTGGCGGCGACGAAGTGGTCGAAGGCGGCCTGCCCGTCGCGGACGGCGCGCAGCAGCTCCCGCCGGTTCTTCTTCTCACCGGCGTCGAGCTTGGCTTGGGCCTCCCGACCCGCCTCGATCGTCTTCGCCAGGCGAACCTCGTCCTCGGCAGTCAGCAGTCGAACCTTGCCGAGCTCGGAGAAGTACAGGTCGAGGAGGTCATCGGGGACGCTCATGGGTCCATTCCTCCTGAGTGTGCTTGTGCTTTCCTTCACATCGCTACCTAACAACTGGCGGGCCGTCAGTGTTCCCGGCGGGCGCTGTTCTCAGAGATTCGTTCGGAGCCGGCTTGGCATTCGTCTTGCCCGAAGACCCACGCCAGCATTCTTCGTGTGTGGCTTCTTCGTGTGTCGGCGGTGGGGGGTCGGCCCTGTAGCATTCGGGGCCGTGGTTGGCAACCGATCAAACGACGGGGCGGGCGTGGCGGTGACGAACCCGGTCCTGGAGCAGCTCGGCGGCTATCCGCTGGCGGCCTTCCAGGACATGAAGCTCGCCCTGGCGGCGGACGGGCGGACGCTGCACGACTTCTCGATCGGTGACCCCACGGAGCCCACCCCGGCTTTCATCCGGGAGGCGCTCGTCGCGGCGGTCCCCCTCGTCAGTCAGTACCCGACGGCTGCGGGACCGTCCAGCGTCCGTCAGGCGATCGGGGGGTGGGTCGCTCGACGGTTCGGAGTCGATGTCGACCCCGAGTCGGCCATTCTACCCACAGCAGGCAGTAAGGAATCAATCTTCCACCTCCCGCTCGCCCTGGTGGATCGGGACGGGCCGCGGCGGGGGGTGGTGTGGGGCGCGCCCGGCTACCCCGTCTACGAGCGTGGGCAGCTCTTCGCGGGCGGTCACAGCGACCCGGTGACCCTGACCGCGGGCGAAGGGTGGCGCCTGGAGCTCGCCGATCTCGACCGGGCTCGCCTGGACCGGGCGTGCATCGCCTGGGTCAACTACCCCCACAACCCGACCGGGGCCACCGTGGACCTGGCCTACTATCGGCGCTGCCTGGCGGTCACCCGGGACCGGGGGATCGTGCTGGCCAGCGACGAGTGCTACGCCGACATCTACCCGGGCGCCGGCCCCGCCCCCCCGTCGCTGCTGCAGGCCGCCGAGGGCGACCTGTCGGGACTGGTCGTGGCCTTCAGCCTCTCCAAGCGGTCGGGGATGACCGGATACCGCTGCGGCGCACTGGTCGGCGACCCCGCGCTCATCGCCCAGCAGCGCCTGCTGCGCCCCAACATCGGCACGGCCGGCCCCGAGTTCGTCCAGCACGCCGCCGCCGCGGCCTGGTCCGACGACGCGCATGCCGACAGCCGCCGGCGGGTCTTCGACGACAAGCGCGCCGTGGTGCTGTCGTTCCTGCGCGACGCCGGCTTCACCGTCAGCGGCAGCCAGGCCACCTTCTACGTCTGGTTCGCGGCCCCCGGCGGCGACGACGCCGCCTACGCCGAGGCGCTGCTGCGCCACCGGGTCGTCGCCTCGCCCGGCAGCGCGTTCGGTCCGGCGGGGCGGGGGTGGCTGCGCCTGGCGCTGGTCCCCGACGTGGACGGCTGCCACGCGGCGGTCGCGGCCTGGGGGGACGCGATCGCCGCCGGTGACCTCCCCGGCCACGCCTGACGGGGGTGCCCCGGCGGTGTGCGGTCTGGCGCACCGTGGCGGTGCGGTCGACGACAGACACACCATAGGGGAGACAGGACGGTCGTTTAGGCTGCCGGGGTATGAGCGACCACGCAGACCTGCGCCAGACCATCGACGCCGCGTTCGACGACGGCACCCACGACACCCCGGAGGCCCGCAAGGCGGTCGACGCCGCCCTCGATCTGCTCGACCGGGGCGAGGCCCGCATCGCCGAGCCACCCGAGGGGGAAGGGGCCGGGTGGGTCGTCAACGAGTGGCTGAAGCGTGCGGTGCTGCTGAGCTTCCGCCAGCGCGACATGGAGACCATCGAGGTCGGCCCGTTCGAGTACCGCGACAAGGTGCCGCTGAAGAAGGGTTTCGCGGAGGCGGGGGTGCGGGTGGTCCCGCCCGCGACGGTGCGCCACGGCGCGTTCGTCGAGGCGGGCGCGGTGCTCATGCCGAGCTACGTGAACATCGGGGCTCGCGTGGGCGCGGGCACCATGGTCGACACCTGGGCCACGGTGGGCTCCTGCGCGCAGATCGGGCGCAACGTCCACCTGTCCGGCGGGGTGGGCATCGGCGGGGTGCTGGAGCCGCCGGGCGCACGCCCGGTCATCATCGAGGACAACGCGTTCATCGGGTCGCGCTGCATCGTGGTCGAGGGCGTCGTGGTGGGGGAGGGGGCCGTGCTGGCCGCCGGCACGGTGCTGACCGCCTCGACGCCCATCATCGACGTGACGGGCAGCGAGCCGGTCACCACGAAGGGCGTGGTGCCGCCCCGCTCGGTCGTGCTGCCGGGCACGCGCCCCAAGGCGTTCCCCGCGGGCACCTACCACATCCCCTGCGTGCTGGTGATTGGGCAGCGGTCGGCGTCCACGGACAAGAAGGTGTCGCTGAACCAGGCGCTGCGCGACCACGACCTGCCGGTGTAGGCGTGGCCGACGACCGGCTGGAGCGCCTGCTGCTCGAGCTTCTGGCCCGGCCGTGCGTCACGGGGGCCGAAGGGCCCATCGCCGACTGGTTCCAGGCGCGCTACACGGGACTCGGCGAGCGGGTGCAGCGCATCGGCCACTCGCTGGTCGTCGGCACTGCGGATGCGGACCGTCCGAGCGTGGCTCTCGTCGGCCACCTCGACGTGGTGCCCCCGACCGACGCGGACCGTGACCCCCGCCGGGAGGGCGGCCGGATCGTCGGGCGGGGGTCGAGCGACATGAAGTCGGGTCTGGCCGTGGCGATGGACTGCTTCGAGGACGGGGCCCTGCGCCGCGGTGCCTACAACCTGCTGCTGGTCGCCTACGCCGGCGAGGAGGGCGCGCACGAGGCGAACGAGCTGGCCGCCGTGCTCGACCAGGCGCCCGAGGTGCGGGCGGTCGACCTCGCGGTCGTCCTGGAACCCACCGACCTGGCGGTCCAGCTCGGCTGCCTCGGGGGCCTGCACGCCGAGGTGACCGTCCTCGGCCGGGCGGCCCACTCGGCGCGACCGTGGCACGGCGAGAACGCCCTGACCAAGGCCGGCGGTCTGCTGACCGAGCTGCACGCACGCCAGCCTGCGGACGTCCTCGTCGACGGCCTGGTCTACCGCGAGGTCGTCACGGCCACCCAGGCGGGGACGGCCAACGCCCGCAACGTCGTCCCGGACCGCTTCGCGGTCAACGTCAACTACCGGTTCGCACCCGACAAGACGCTCGCGCAGGCCGAGGCCGCGCTGCGAGCCGATCTCGGCGATCGGGGGAGCCTGCACATCACCGACCGCGCCCCCGCCGCCCGGCCGTTCCGCCACGAGCCGATCGTGCAGACGTTCGTCGCGGCCATCGACGCCCCGGTGGCGGCCAAGCAGGCGTGGACCGACGTGGCGCGCTTCGCCGAGGCGGGCGTGCCCGCGCTCAACTACGGGCCGGGGCTGACCGCGCAGGCCCACCAGGCGGGTGAGTACGTGCCGACCGCCGACGTCCATGCCGCCCGTGCGGCGCTGGCACGGTTCCTGACGGCGACCGGCCGGCAGGACGGCACCGCGGGGCCCTAGTCATCATGGAACGGCCGACCCCTTCCGCAATGTTCGTGGGTCATCCACGAT
>JBBDQS010000003.1:0-8825 GCA_040905805.1 Egibacteraceae bacterium
CACCACAAGCTCCACGACAAGGACTGGACCGCCACCCTTGACCACACCACCGGCAACGTCACCTGGACCAGCCCCACCGGCCGCGTCATCATCGTGCCCCCACCCGACCCGCCACTGTGGGGATAGCGCACCATGAGCGCTCCCCAGGCGGCAGGTCCCCGTAAGCCGTCCGGGCCCGCCCTCCCCCAGCACGCCGGTGGTCATCGTCGCCGAGGACGGTCTCGCCCGTGTGCACGCCGACCCGGATGCGCACCCCGTGCTCGGACCGCTGTGTGAGCGCGGCTATGTCGCGCTGCACGGCGATCATGCACTCAAGGCCTCCGCTCCCAGCCAAGACCGGACCGGTGCGCAGTGGGCCGAGGGGGGAGGTCAGCATGAACCCTTCGCCCTTGGACTTGACCTCCACGTCGTGGCGGACCAAATAGTCGCGCACGACCCCGGTGTGGGTATTCAGCGAATGGGCGGTCCGCAGGTAAGCCGCTGAGCGGGGCAGGTGTTGAGGGACAGCCTTGATGGCGTTGCGGCTGGTCAGGGGTGGAGCCGGGGAGGGGAATCGAACCCCTGACCTGCGCTTTACAAGAGCGCCGCTCTGCCGTCTGAGCTACCCCGGCGGGCAGGCCAGCCTACTGGGACGGACGTGACCCCGAGACGGACGTGACCCCGAGACGGGCGCTTCCTGCTGGCAGGCGAGAGCCCGCGAGGCGGCGTCAACCGGCGTGGCGGATCATGAACTCGTGGTCTGGGTCGGCCACGAGGTCCGGGGCCGGTGGCGTCGTGTCCTTCGACGTCTCGGTCTCCTCTGGCGTGACCGGGTCGGGCAGCTCGTTCCACAGTGCCTGACGCTCGTCCGCCTTGGCAGCGGCAGTGGACGAGGGAGCGGCATCGGTCGCCTCGGTGTCGTGCTCGGTCTCGCTCATGGCCCATGCCTTCCGTTTGCTGTCCCCGTCCATGGTGGCCCGCCGTGCGGGTTCCGTCCACCGTGCCCGACCGGACGGGATCCTTGGGCGTTGCCCACCGGCTACCTACACTGGCTGGGACATCCAGGACTGGAGCGCACCAGCTGATGGACGACGACGACCGGCCTCTCGACGAGCGCGATCAGGCGTTGCTGGACTTCGAGCGGGACTGGTCGGCCCATGCGGGGCACAAGGAGGAGGCGGTTCGCGCGCGGTTCGGGATCTCCTCCGCGCGCTACTACCAGTTGCTGAACCGCGTGCTGACCCGGCCTGCGGCACTCGCCTACGACCCGTTGACGGTGCGCCGGCTGCGGCGCCGCCGCGAGCAGCGCACCGCCCAGCGCGCCGGTCGGACGCTCGGCGAGCGTCCCGGCCAGTAGCGGGGAGCCAGCACTCGTGGGCCGTCACGCCGATCCTGACCCGCACCACTTCTGGCGCTCACTCGCCGCGGCGTTCGTGCGGGCCACGCTGGCCCTGGGCCTGGTCGTCGGGTTGTTCGCCGCTGTGTCAACCATCGGTGACGACCCGCCCGGGGACGGGCCGGCCATGCTCGGCGGCCCCGACGCGATCCACGACGGCGCCCTGCCCTCGGTGCCCGAGGGTCACGGGGACAGCGATGGCCCCGAGGACACCGGAGACGACGCCGGGACCGAGGACGCCGGGACCGAGGACGCCGAAGACGCCGAAGACACCGAGGGCGACGCGGACACCGAGGGCGACGCGGACACCGAGGGCGACGCGGCCGCGGACGAGGGGCCGGGCGACGCGGCCGCGGACCAGGTGCCGGGCGCTGCGGCAGCGGCGCCCGAGGAGACGCGGGTGCAGATCCTCGACGGGGTGAACGACCCTGCGCGCCTCGCGGAGCTCGTCGCCGCGCTCGAAGCGCTCGGCTACCAGGTGGTGGCCACGAACCCGGCCAGCACCGCGTACGCGGCCACCACGGTGTTCTACAGCGAGGGCCAGGAGTCGGCCGCGCAGGCGCTGCAGACCCGGGACCCGCGCATGGCGGTGCTGCGCCCCGCCTCGGGGCTCTCCGACACGGTCGACCTGCACATCGTGCTCGGCGCCGACTGGGCACCCTGAGCCGGGTGGCCGGCGGCGGCGGGCGACCCTTCGTCGCAGCCGGAGGGGCCGGTCCCGTCGGCTACCATGGCGGCGACGTCGATGGCCACCACGCCGGTTTCCCGGCGGACACGGAGCGGCACGTGATTAGCGGATTGCAGACCCTGCGAGTGATCGCGATCGCCGCGGGCGGGACATTCTTCCTCCTCGTCCTGCCGTCTGCCTTCGTGGCGTCCGGTGGCTTCTTCCAGATCGGCGCGCAGGTGCCCCACGTGGCCTTCGTGCTGCTGGGTGCGGCCGCAGCCGCGCTCGTGGTCCGCTGGCTGCAGCTGCGCGAGTCGCACACACCGCGCACCGCCCAGGACATCGCCCTGCTCTACCGCACCCGCTTCCTCCTGTCGGTCGCCGCGGCGCAGATCCCCGGCATCCTGGCCTTCGGGTTCAGCATCTTCGCCCGTCCCTTCCCCGGCCTGGCGGTCATGCTCGGGGTCCTGGTCACCGCCGGCCTGGTGTGGGTGGTCGCACCCACCACCCGGACCCTCGACCGCCTCCAGGACGAAGCCCGCGAGCACCAGATCCACGCCGACGTCCGCGGCGTGCTCGACGAGCTCTACACCTGGCGGCCGTAGCGCGGCGCCCCGCCGAGCCGGGTCAACGGGCCAGTGAGTCACCGCAGCGCCTGTGCCTGTGCCGCCCGCATCGACGGGCGCCCGTCCGCGGTGGTCAGCAGCGACCCGCCGGGGCCGAGCAGGGTCCCGTCAAGGTCGGTGTAGAGGACCCGGAGTGGGGGCAGCCCGGCGAGGTGGCCGGCCAGGCCGGCTCATCCGATCCTGAGCGGGTGCTCGATGAGGTGGGGATCGGGCTCCGGCCCGCAGGGGGCGAACCAGGGGGCGTGCGCGGCCGCGTCGGGGCACAGCCGCCATTTCCGGCCGACCCGGTCGACGCCGATCGGGTACACGGTCAGAACGCCGTCGCCGCCGACGTGCAGGCGGAGGACGTGCTTGAGATCTTGGTGGTGCAGCGGGGCGTACCCCTCGTTGCCGTGCAGGCCGAGCAGGTTGGTGGCCCAGAGATAACCCGATATCCCCACCGTCCCGCCGATGCCGCCGAGCAGGAACACCAGACCGAGGAAGATGACGAAGGACCACGCGCCTTCCAGCCCGGCTCCGGATGACAGACGGGAGGCGACGATCATGACCCCGGCCACGGCCGCGAGCTGCAGCAGCGAATGGATGGATCCGAGCAGAAGGCGGTTCACGCCGCTGGCGCCGTGGGCGAAGCGCACCATCGCCGCCAGCGAGGCCATCAATGCCAGGATCATCAGGAAGGCTGTGGGACTCTCCCACAGGGCGAGGCGCAGGTCGTCGACGCCGATCGCCACATGGCGGTCTCGCACATGCAGCTCGAGCATGAAGACCAACAGCACCTGGAGAATGCCGAAGGCCGCGGCCAGAGGCACGTTGTAGAGCGGGAGCAGCCAGATCCGTCTGCGCAGCCGTCGTGACGCTGCCGGCGACGGATAGGTGGCGGCCCGGCGGTAGGTGACGGGCCCGCCGGCTGCGGGCAGCGCCATGTGCTCAGGGAGGTTGTGGGTGGGGTGCAGGAAGGCGCCACCGCCGCCGGAGGTGATGTGTTGGCGGGGCCCGCCCTCCTCCGCGCAGCGGGAGTAGTAGTGCTTGCCGCTCTGCAGGTACACCAACACCTGAGCACCGCTGGGCTGGATGACCTCACGCTCCAGGTACGCCACATCCCGGTCGGAGTGGATCTCCTCCTGCTTCCGACCGCTCGCGACCTCCTTGCCCATGCACAGGATGATGCGGTCGCCAGGCTGGACCCGGTCGGCGGCGACGCCGACGAAGTACTGCAGCTGGACCTCGTCGAGGTAGGCGCCGAACTGGATGTCGATGCCCCAGAGCCACCAGCTGTTCGGGAGCTTGAGCGCGAAGTAGCTGCGCCGCTGGCTCGTCTTCCATCCGCCGATCCAGCGGTTCAGGCAGAAGATGCTGGTGAAGTTGACCAGGGCGTCGTACCAGTCGTGGGTTCCCGGGATGGCGTAGAGCTCGGGGGTGTCGGCGGGGGCGCACGGCAGCGCAGCCCGGTACGGGCCGAGGAGGCGGTTCTCGTACTCCACCGCCTTGGGCACCGGGTACACCTGGTCGCCCCCCATGACGAGGATGCGTCCGCGCTCGGTCGCGTGGGTGTCGCCGTCCCAGTCGAGCTCGAGCTTCTCGGCGGCCAGGAGGCGTGCGACGGTGTAGGTCGGGTTCCACCCGTCGCCGAGGTCCGCGACGTAGTCGAGCCACAGGTCACCCTGCGCGGAGCGGTCCACGACCTCGGCTGGCTCCCGGCCCTGCTCCCCGCGCTTGTCGGCGTAGGAGCTGAAGATGCCCGAGACGAGCACGCGCCGCGCCGTGTCGGCCAGCTGATGGGGATCGAACCAGCGCACCATGGGCCGGCGCGTGAACCCGAGGTCGGCCTCGGAGGACGGCCGGGGGGGGCACGGCGGAGAGGCCTCGGTGGAAGCCGCATGCGTCTCGGCCATGATGCGGCATGCTAGCAGCAGTGATGCCGGCGTCCTCGCGCGAGCTGGCGACGGCCACACGGCAAACCCCATCGACGAGGCAGTGCAGTGCAGCAACCCCCAGCGGTCTGGCGCGTGCGCCTGATCGTGCACCCGACGGCCACCGCTGTCTCCCCCACGTCCCGGGCCGCCGTGCGCCAGGCCCTGGCGATGCACGACGTCGAGGAGGTCGAGACCACCGGTCGCGACCACGCCACGGTGCTCGCCCGTGAAGCCGCCACGGAGGGTGCGGACGCAGTGGTGGTCCTCGCCGGCGACGGCACGACGAACGAGGCGGCCAACGGGCTGCTCGGCTCGGACACTGCGCTGGCCGTGATCCCCGCCGGTTCGACCAACGTGTTCGCCCGCACGCTGGGGCTGGCCCGCGACGCGGGCGACGCCGCCGCCCAGGCGGTCGAGGCCATGGCGCAACGCTCGGTGCGCCGCGTCCCCGTCGGCCGGGCCAACGACCGCATGTTCATGTTCCACGTCGGGATCGGGTTCGACGCCGCCGTCGTGCAGCAGGTCGAGCGCCGGATGTGGCTGAAGCGCACGGTGGGCCAGGCCCTCTTCGTCTGCGCCGCCGTTAGCACGTGGCTGCGCCACTACCATCACCGCCGTCCCCGCTTCAGCGTCGAGTTCGGCGACGGCAGCATCATCGAGGACGGCTACTTCGCCATCTGCCTGATCACCGATCCCTACACCTTCCTCGGGCCTCGCCCGTTCAATGTGGTCCCAGGCGCGACCGGCGAGCGCGGCCTGTCCGTCGTCGTCGTCCGCTCCCTCAAGGCGCGGTCCCTGGTGGGGCTGGCCAGCCGGGCCCTGCGCGGCGGTGCCACCATCGCGGACCATCCGGATACCGACGTGCGGCACGAACAGCACCGCATCGTGGTCCGCGGCCACGGGCCCGTGCCCTGGCAGGCCGACGGTGACTACCTCGGGCAGACCGAGGAGCTCGTCCTCAGCCCGGATCCCGATCGACTCGCCGTGCTCGTCCCGCCCCCAGCCTGAGAAGCCGACGCGCCGTGAGTTGCACAGGGGGGCGCCCCCTGTCAAGGTGGTGACAGACAATTGCATACACCATCAAGAGAGGTCGAGGGACCGGCCCGACGACGCCTCCGCAACCGTGCCGTGGTCATCCTGCGGCGAAGGTGCGAACTCCGGCCCCTGTCGGGGGGAAGATGGATGCTCCAGTGCGGCAGCCCTCCCGATCGGGGGGCTTTTGCTGTTGATCGGCCCCACCACCACGCTGCCGCAGGAGCCAGGAGCCATGGTGAGCTACGTGCAGGGTCTGCAGTGCCGCGAGTGCGGCACGGAGGCCGATATCGCCGCCGTCCACGTCTGCGAGTTCTGCTTCGGTCCGCTGGAGGTGGTCTACGACTACGCCGCCATGCGCGGCGCGGTGACGCACAAGTCCATCGAGGCCGGCCCCCACAGCATCTGGCGCTACGCCGACCTGCTGCCGATCCTGCCGGGCGCCATCGAGCACGAGCGCGTCGACCTCGGCGCCGGATGGACCCCGCTGGTGCCCGCCCCGCGCCTCGGTGCGGCGCTGGGCCTGCGCGACCTCTGGCTCAAGAACGACACGGTCAACCCCTCGTTCAGCTTCAAGGACCGCGTGGTCAGCGTCGCGCTCAGCGCTGCGCGCCAGCTCGGCTTCACGACCGCCGCGTGCGCCTCCACCGGCAACCTCGCCCACTCCGTCGCGGCGCATGCCGCCCACGCCGGCATGGAGGCCTACGTGTTCGTGCCCTCCGACCTGGAGGAGGCGAAGATCCTCACCACGGCCATCTACGGACCCAAGCTCGTGGCCGTCGAGGGCAACTACGACGACGTCAACCGCCTCTGCGCCGAGGTCGCCGGCGAGTACGGGTGGGCGTTCGTGAACGTCAACGTGCGCCCCTACTACGCCGAGGGCTCGAAGACGCTCGGCTTCGAGATCGCCGAGCAGCTCGGCTGGACCCTGCCCGACCACGTGATCGCGCCGATGGCGTCGGGGTCGATGCTGGTCAAGATCGACAAGGCGTTCACCGAGCTGATCGATCTGGAACTGGTCCCCGGTTCGCCCTACAAGGTCAGCGGCGCGCAGGCGGAGGGCTGCTCGCCCATCGCCACCGCCTTCAAGGACGGCTCGGGCGCCGTGCGGCCGGTCAAGCCCGACACGATCGCCAAGTCCCTCGCGATCGGCGACCCCGCAGACGGCTACTACGCCCTTGACGCCGTCGGGCGCACCGGGGGAACGATGGAGCACGTCACCGACGCCGAGATCGCTGACGCCATGGGTCTGCTGGCACGCACCGAGGGGATCTTCGCCGAGACCGCCGGTGGGGTCACCGTCGCGGTCACCCGCAAGCTTGCCGCCGCCGGTGCCCTGGACCCCGACGCCCGCACCGTGGCGGTGATCAGCGGCCTCGGCCTGAAGACGCTCGACGCCGTCGCCGACCGCCTCGGCCCGACCTACACCGTGGCTCCCGGACTGGACGACTTCCAGGCGGCCCTCAACGCAAAGGACACCCCGTGAGCGCGACCGTCCGCATCCCCACCCCGCTGCGCACCCTCACCGACGACCAGACCACCGTCGCGGTCGAGGGCGCGACCGTCGCGGAGGTCGTCGCGCACCTCGACGCCACGCACCCGGGCATCGGCGAGCGCATCCTCGACGAGAACGGCGCCATCCGCCGGTTCGTCAACGTCTTCGTCGACGACGAGGACGTGCGCTTCGCCGACGGCCTGGCCACCCGTGTGCCCGACGGCGCGACGGTGTCGATCATCCCGGCGGTCGCCGGCGGGTGACCGCTGCCCCCGCGCCTACTGCGCGGGCAGCTCGTCCTGCCCGCCGTCGGGCAGCTGGCCGCGCACGACACCCATCGGGTAGGCCTCCGAGTGCACGTTGACGTACCAGTCCTCGGGGTTGTCCTCGACCATCTGCAGCGTCTCGACCGGGTCGAAGCTGTCCTCGATCTCGATGAAGCCCTCCTCGAACTCGGTGAAGCACCCCGACGACTCCCCGGCCTGGTCGTCGGGCGTGGCGAAGGCCACCGCCACCGGCCCATTCTCCTCCAGTCCCCCGGCGTGCAGGTGCGCGCCCGGGCCGCTCTCGAACGAGTCGCCTGCGTCGAGGCCCTGCACCACGATGTCGGCGCAGATGATCCCCTCGTCGGCGTTGAGCCACAGCCACGCGGTGCCGGTCACGCCCTCCTGGCCCTGACCGAACGCGGGGGGCTCGGCGGTGTCGTCGACCTCGTTCTCCCAGGAGAGGTCGACCACGAACGTGCTGGTCGCCTCGCCGAGCTCGGCGGGCGGGTCGCGCTGCTCGTCGTCGGCTGGGTCGACGGGGTCGGCTCGATCGGTGTCGGTGTCGGGGTCGTCGTCGTCGACCGCGGCATCGTCGTCCGGGGCCTCGGGCTCGGGTTCGGCGGGCTCGGGCTCCTCCTCGGCCGGCTCGTCGACCGGGGTCTCCCCGGGGTCCTCGGCGATCTCCTGCTCGTCGCCGCCCAGCGCAACCACCAGCAGCACAGCGACCAGGACGATCAGCAGCGCCACGGGGATGAAGATCTCGGGTCGGGTGTACCAGGGGTCGCGTTCCTCGGCGGGAGACGGCCCGTCGGGGTCCGCGTCACCGCCCATCGGGACGGTCGGGTCGTCGGGTCCGGTCGGGGTGCCGCTCATCGTGGAAACCTTTCAGCCGCTCAGCGCCGAGCCTACCCGTGACCCGTGGCCGGGACGCGCCCGCCGGCCTGGCACAATCACCGCCATGCCCGACTCGATCGACCAGCGTGCACGCGCGCTCACCGGCATCCTCGCCGCCCACCAGTCGGTGGTCGTGGCCTACTCCGGGGGGGTCGACTCGGCCTACCTGCTCGCCGTGGCCGGCGAGGTGCTCGGCGAGCACGTGGTGGCCGCCACCGCCGTCAGCCCCTCCCTGCCCGCCGCCGAGCGCACCCAGGCCGCCGCGCTGGCCGCCGAGCTCGGGGTGCGCCACGTCGAGGTGTTCACCGACGAGGCCGAACGCGCCGCCTACCGCCGCAACGACGCGGACCGGTGCTTCCACTGCAAGACCGCGCTGTTCGACGTGCTGGAGCCCATCGCCGAGGCCTTCGCCGGGGCCACCATCGCCGTCGGGACGGTCACCGACGACCTCGGCGACCACCGTCCCGGCCAGCGCGCCGCCGCCGAGCGGGGTGTGGCCACGCCCCTGGCCGACGCCGGCCTGGCCAAGGCCGACGTCCGCGAGCTGTCGCGGGGGG
>JBBDQS010000003.1:8835-9356 GCA_040905805.1 Egibacteraceae bacterium
TGTCGCGCCGCCGCGGGCTGCCGACGTGGGACAAGCCCGCGGCGGCGTGCCTCGCGAGCCGGGTCGTGTACGGCCTGCAGGTCACCCCGGCGCGCCTGTCGCGCATCGAGCAGGCCGAGGCCTGGCTGCGCGCCCGCCTGGGCGCGCATGCCAACGTGCGGGTGCGCGACCATGGCGACATCGCCCGCGTCGAGGTCGACCGGGCGCTGCTGGACGCCACCGTGGCCCTCGCCGACGAGCTGCAAGGGCTGCTCGCCGACCTCGGATGGACCCACGCGACGTTGGATCTGGGCGGTTTTCGGTCCGGCAGCATGAACGACCACCTGACGGAAGAGTTTTCGCGTCCGGAGGCATGACACACCCCCACCGCGGGTACCGTGTCAGTACCGGCACACCACAGCGGGCACGCCGGACCAGTCCACCGCTGCGAACCCCTGCGCTTCCCCCCAGGCGCGGGGGTTTCGCGTGTCAGCATCCTCATGGCGGTCGCTGGCGCGACCGCCTCACCCGGCACAGCAGTG
>JBBDQS010000003.1:9366-17529 GCA_040905805.1 Egibacteraceae bacterium
GCAGGCTCGGGCGATTCACGGGTCCGGGCTCCTACGCGTCGCGCTGGGGCTCGGGGCGGCCCGGATGCTCGGGATCGGCGGCAGCCCTGGTCGGGACCAGCACCTTGCGGGTGAACTCGCAGACGACCGTGCCGTCCTGGGTGTAGCCGATGGTCTCGACGGTGACCACGCCGCGGTCGGGCTTGGACCGCGACGCGCGCGCCTCGAGCACCGTTGTCTCCGAGTAGATCGTGTCGCCGTGGAACGTCGGGTTGGCGTGGCGCAGCGAGCTCACCTCGAGGTTGGCGATCGCCTTGCCGCTGACGTCGGCAACGCTCTGGCCGAGCACCAGCGAGTACACGAGGTTGCCCACGACCACGTTGCGGCCGAAGTGCGTCGACGTCGCGGCGTAGTGCCGGTCGCTGTGCAGCGGGTGCTGGTTGTAGGTGATCGCGCAGAACAGGTGGTCGTCGTACTCGGTGATGGTCTTGCCCGGCCAGTGCTTGTAGACGTCACCGACCGTGAACTCCTCGAAGTACCGACCGAACTGCATGGGGACACGCTACCGCAGCACCGGGAAGCGCGGGTCGTCCACGGTGATCCGCCCCGTGGCCGCGCGGATGAACCGGTCGCGGCCCATGTTGCGGGGGCGCGGCGAGCCGAGCAGGGCCTCCAGCAGGTGCATCGTGAGCCACTGCGCGTCCGGGGTGGACGCCGGCGGCTGATCGAGCGCGGCCCGTAGGTCGCCGTGGTGCACCACGAGCTCCAGCACCCGTGTGGCCAGGTACGCGTCCAGGCGCATCGCCCCGTGGGGCGTGGCGAGGAGGTGGTCGGCGGCCAGCCCGCCGGCACGTGCCGCCGACGCCCGCCACCCGTCGGCGAAGCGGCGCGCCAGCGTGCACGGGTCCACGTCGGCGGCCTCCCCCCGCGCGCGCTGGGCGATCGCGGGCGCCGCCGCCTCCAGGTCGACCCGGAAGTACTCGACGCGGTCCACATCCGGGCGGTGGGCGTCGACCTCGACGCCGTGGTACGCGTCCACGCGGGTGGCGGTGCGCACCAGGTGGGCGACCAGCTCGGCGACACTCCACTCGCCAAGGCCCGGGCGCGGCCAGGCGTCGGCCGGCATCCCGCCCAGTGTGGCCTCGATCGCCTGGGCCTCGGCCTCGAAGGCGTCCAGCTCCTCGCCGCGCATGGCGGCCACCCTAACGGAGCCGTCACCGCCGTTCAGTACGCTCCCGCCCCGGGTGCCGCCACTGGAAGGAGCACCGACGTGGACGTGACCGCAGACCAAGCCCGCACACTCGTGGCCGCGTGTCGCGCGGTCGTCGACGGCGCGGCCCGCCGACTGGCCGGGGCGAGCGCCGCCGGCGGGCGCATCGATGTCGGCCTGCTCGACCGCGAGCAGGCGCTGGCCTACGACCTGGCCACCGTCGCCGGGCAAGTGAGCGCAGCCGAGGAGATGCTGGCCTACGCCGACCATGGCGCCTTCGAGGCCGCGCTGACCGTGGGGTTCGCCGGCGACGTGGCGGCCGGGCTCGCCGCCCGCCTGGCCGGCCGTGAGGCCGCCTGGGGAGTCGACGCGGACTCGCCGTGGCACGAGCAGGCCACCCGCGACGCGCTGGCCGCGGCCCGCGCCCCGGCGCTGACCGACCACATCGCGGAGCGGGTCCTGTCCAGCTCCGAGCTGCCGCGCCACCTGGACGAGGAGCGGCAGATGGTGCGCGAGACGTTCCGCGACTACGCCGAGGCGAAGGTCGCGCCCGTCGCCGAGCGCATCCATCGGGACGACGAGGACATCCCCGACGAGATCATCACCGACCTGGCCGAGATGGGCGCCTTCGGCCTGTCGATCCCCGAGCGTTACGGCGGCTTCGCCCAGGGTGGGTCAGAGGACGACGTCATGGCCATGGTACTGGTCACCGAGGAGCTGTCCCGCGGGTCACTCGGCGTGGCCGGCAGCCTGATCACCCGCCCCGAGATCCTCTCCAAGGCGCTGATCTCCGGCGGGACCGACGAGCAGCGGGACCGTTGGCTGCCGGGGATCGCCTCCGGTGAGCTGATGTGCGCCGTGGCGGTCACCGAGCCCGACCACGGCTCGGACGTCGCGGGGCTCACGGTCAGCGCCGTGCGCGACGGCGACGCCTACGTGCTGAACGGCACCAAGACGTGGTGCACCTTCGGCGGCCGCGCCGACCTGCTCATGGTGCTGGCGCGCACGGGCAGCCCCGAGGACGGGCACCGGGGGCTCTCGCTGTTCGTCATCGAGAAGCGCCGCTACCCGGGCCACGCGTTCCGCCACGAGGGTGCACACGGTGGGGTCATGGACGCCCGCGCCATCGGCACGATCGGCTATCGGGGCATGCACAGCTTCGAGATCAGCTTCGAGGACTACCGGGTGCCGGCCGCCAACCTCGTCGGCGGCGAGGACGGCCGCGGGCGCGGGTTCTACCTGCAGATGGGCGCCTTCGCCAACGGCCGGCTGCAGACCGCTGCCCGGGCGCTCGGGCTCATGCAGGCCGCGTTCGACGCGGCCGTGGCCTACACCACCGCCCGCCACGTCTTCGGGGTGCCCCTGGCCGACTATCCCCTGACCCGCGCCAAGCTCGCCATGATGGCGTGGCGCATCGCCGCCTGCCGGCGGTTCGCCTACCGCAGCGCGACGCTGCTCGGGCGGGGTGGCCCCGGATCGGACGCGCCGTCCGACGGCCAGCTGGAGGCGAGCATGGTGAAGTCCCTGGCGTGCCTGTCCGCCGAGTGGCTGACCCGCGAGGCCCAGCAGCTCCACGGCGGCATGGGCTACGCCGAGGAGTACCCGGTCAGCCGCTACTTCGTCGACGCCCGGGTGCTGTCGATCTTCGAGGGCGCCGACGAGGTCCTGGCGCTGCGTGTCATCGCGCGCTCCCTCCTCGCCGAGGCGCTGACCGGGTAGCGCGCGGGGGCCGTCGAGCCGCGCACGCATTTCCCCGTCGGCGGTGTTGACGGGGGCGGTGGCCGCGGTCACTCTGGTGCTGAGGGACCCAGCCTCCGGACCCGCGGGCTTGGGGCCCGCAGGCTCTTCCGATGCCACGGGTCAGGTCGGTGACGTGCCGTCGGGCGAGGGGGACATGCCGTGGAGATCTGGGCGCTGTGCCAGGAGTGCGACCGCTGGTTCTACTGCGCCGGCTGGCAGGAGGGGGCCGTGCCGCAACCGACCTGTCCCGTGTGCGGCGCGGCACCGCAGACGTTCGTGGACCGGGCGGCGACCGCCTCCGACGTCGCCGAGGGAGCCGGCTGAGGGGCTCGCCACGGTTTGGCGGCCTGGCGGGTCAGCCCCGCTCGGCCGGCGGGCGCACCCGCATGTCGGCCGCCCGGCCCCGCAGGGCGGTGACCTCGGCCATCTTGCGGCTGGCCTCGTCGATCATCTCCTCGCCGTACATGACCGCGCCGAGGCGGTCGGTGCCGGTCGCCTTCTCGTAGGCGGCCAGGATGTCCTCGGCCCGCTCGTAGGCAGCCTGCGTCGGCGCGTAGACCTCGTTGGCGACGTCGATCTGCCCGGGGTGCAGCACCCACTTGCCGTCGTAGCCGAGGATCTGGCTGCGCCGCGCGACCTCCCGGTAGCCGTCGAGGTCGCGGATCTTGGCGTACGGCCCGTCGATGGCCTGCAGGCCGGCGGTGCGGGCGGCCACGAGGATGCGCATGTGGATCCAATGCCAGTAGTCACCGGGGTACTCGTCGATCATCTCGCCGACGGTCAGGCTCGGCATGCCCATCGCCGCGGCCATGTCGCCGGGCCCG
This sequence comes from Egibacteraceae bacterium, assembly GCA_040905805.1. NCBI lineage: Bacteria > Bacillati > Actinomycetota > Nitriliruptoria > Egibacterales > Egibacteraceae > Egibacteraceae bacterium. Next base: position 13,120 of record JBBDQS010000003.1, read on the forward strand.
AAGATCAACGTCTCTAGCCGGTCGGAGGCATGGGCGATGTCGTCGATCAGGGTCAGGCCGGGGCCGTTCTCGATCTGGGCCTCGATGCCGATGCGGTGCTCGAAGCCGTTGGTCTCCTCGATCATCCGCAGCAGGTTGTCGACGAACTCCACGTCGCCCGGTGCCTGTACCTTCGGGACCATGACGCAGTCGAGGAACTCGCCGGCGGCCTCGACGATGTCGACCACGTCGCGGTAGCACCAGCGGGTGTCGACGGCGTTGACGCGCACCACGACCGTCTTGTCACCCCAGTCGTTGTCGCGCAGCGCGGCGATGACGTTGGCGCGTGCCGCCTCCTTCTCGTCCGGCGCCACCGAGTCCTCGAGGTCGCAGAAGACCTCGTCGGCGGGCAGCGACGGGGCTTTGGCGAGCATCTTCGGCGAGCTGCCGGGCACGGACAGGCAGGAGCGCCGCGGGCGCACGCGGCCCGCGGCAGCACTGACGTTCGCGAGATCGGCCATCTGAGGGAGGATCCTTCGGTGTCGGGGACGGAGCGGGGCGGGGCGAGCCTACCCCGCACCGCTGGGTCCGGAATCCGGCCCGACCGGCCGACCTGGCTACGCTGGCGGCTCATGGACCTGCTCATCGCACGCTTCCTGCAGCGCCACCGCGACGAGGAACCCGAGCTGGCGGACGGCCTCACCGCGATGGTCGCCGGTGACGTCGTCACCGCCGCCGAGCGCCTGGCCGCGGTGGGGGACGGCGTCGAGGACCCGGCGGTGCGGGTGCGCGCCGCCGCCTACCACCGGTTGGCCACCCACCTGCGGTGGAACGTGTTCCCCGGCGGCGGCGGCGCCGGGGCGACCGAGGTCGCGGTGCGCTGGGACGGCGCGCCCTCGGCCGTCGACGCTCGCGAGGACTGGGCCGCCGTGGTGCGCCGCCTGGATGACCCCCGGCTGGCCGCGGAGGTCCGGGCGGTGGGGGGCGGCCTCTGCGCCCTCGGGTCGGTGCGGGCCATCGTCGGCCACACGGCCGCCCGTCTCGCGCCCGCCGAGGTGGACGCCCGGTTGGAGGAGGCGCTGCGCGCCGTGGTGCCGCTGGGTGAGGCGGGCGGCGCCGGTGACGTCGCCCTGGCCTCCGCCGACCTGGCCCGCCGCGCACGACGCCCGGAGCGGGCCGCAGCGTTCCTGCAGGCGGCGGCCAGGGCCTACGGCACCGCCGGTGACCGTGGGGGCCTGGGCGCGTGCCACCTCCTGCGCGGTGACTGGCGCGCGGCGCCGGCCGCCGGCCCCGAGACCCGCAACCTCACGCTGGTGGCCAGCGCGGCGGAGTCCAGCGCCCTGGACTGGGCGTTGGAGTCCGCCGAGGCCAGCCGGACAGGCCTGGACGTCGAGGGTGCGGCCGCCGCCTACGCCGAGGCCGAGGAGGCGTTCGCCGCCGCCGACGCGCCCCGCGGGTTGTCCGCGGTCACCCTGCGGCGCGGGCACCTGGCCGCGCTCGCCGGCGACCACGACCGGGCCGGCGAGCTGGCCGGGCGGGCCGCGGCGGCCGCCGACGCCTGCGGCGACCGGTGGGGGGCCTGGCTCGCCCGCACGCACGCCGCGCTGGACGCGGTGGCCGCCGGCCGTCTCGCCGAGGGTGACGAGCGCGCGCGGCAGGTCGGCGCCTGGGGCGCGGGCACCGGCAGCTTCAGCTACGCGCTGGGCCTCGGGCTGCTGTGCTCGCGCGCGGGCCGGCACTGGCTGCACCGGCGGACCGACCCGGAACGCGCGCTGGCCTGCCACCGGCTGGCACGGACCATCTTCGCGACCCTCGGCGCCGTCACCGACGAGGCGCAGAGCCTGGCCGACCGCGGGCGCGCCCTGCACGTCGTCGGCGACCTCGCCGGCGCTGCCACCGCCGACGAGGAGGCCCTGCACCTGCTGGCCACCGATCTCGAGGCGCGCCCAGCCGCAGCCGCCGACAACCGCCTGCGTGCCGTGGCCCTCGCCCAGAGGCTCTACCTGCTGCACCAGACGCGCCGCGACCCGACCGCGATGGCGAGCGCGGCCGAGCGGCTGCGGGCCATGGCCGCCCGTCTCCCGGCCGCCCCCGATGACCGCGTCGAGGGCCTGCTCGCCCACGCCGCCGAGGCGGCCCTCGTCGAGGCGCCCGTGCTCGTCCCGCTCTACCGGGGGGACGCGGCGCGCGCGGCGGGCGACCAGGAGGCCGCCGCGTCGCACTACGGAGCCGCCCTGGAGGCCGTGCACGCCAGCGACCACCCGGACGCCGAGCACCTGGAGGCGGTCGTCCTCGGCCACTGGCGCCGCTACCCCGAGGCGGCGGCGGCCTATCAACGCCACCTCGACGCCGCGTCGGCGCCCGCCGGCCTGCTCGGCCGGGTGCTCTCACGATTCGGGCCGCTGAGAGCCGAGGTCGAGGCGGGCACGCGGCGTCTGCACGAGCAGGCGGGCGCGTTCTTCCGTCGCCTGCGCGACCCCGAGGCGGCTGTCGCCCACTTCGCCGCGCTCGACCGCGTGGATGCCCGGTGGTGGGACGGCGCCCCGCGGCCCTGGGAGCTCCTGGCCGACTACGGTGTCGCCTGCGAGGGGCTCGGCGAGCTCGACCGGGCACTCGCCCTGCACGACGAGGCGATCGTCACGCTCGAGGGGAGCGGGCCGACATGGCCCGACGAACGCGACGACGACCCCACCGACGCCCCGGCGGTCTACCTCGGCGCCGCACGCACGGCCGTGCGGCTGGGCGAGGCAGCCGCAGGCACCGACGCCGAGCGGTGGCTCGCCCGCGCGTTCGCGTACGCCGAGCGGGGCCGTGCGCGCAGCACGGCCGACCTGCTCACCCGCGGGTTGGGGCTGGCGGAGGCGCCACCCGGCTCCTCCCCGGCGGTGGCCGGCTGGCACGCGGCCGTCGCGGAGCGATGGGTGCGTGCGGGCCTCGTGGGCGCCGAACGGGTCTCGGCCCACCCCGACCCCGACCGGCTCGCCGCGCTGCGCGAGGAGATCGCCGTCCTCGACCAGCGCCTGACCGACCTGCAGGCCGCGCTCGCGCAGGCCGCCCCGGAGGCCGCCGCGGTGCTCACGACCGCCGCCGAACCCCCGGGCCTCGACGCCGTCCGTGCCGCGCTGCCCCCCGGTGCCGTGCTGCTGGCCTATCACCAGGTCGACCAGGAGCTGCTGGCCTTCGCGGTGACCGCCGAGGGGATCGCGGCGCACCGGGCGAGCGTGGACGGCGTGGAGCTGGCCCGCCATGCCCGCGTGTTCGCCGCGGCGTGCGTCGACGGCGCGGACGTCACCGATGCGGGCGCGCCCCTGACCCGGGCGCTGCTGGATCCGCACGCCGGCACGCTCGAGCGTGCGGACCGCGTGCTCGTGGCCCCGGCGCCGGTCCTGCGGACCGTGGCGTTTGCGGCCCTGCCCTGGCACGACGGGCCGTTGGGCGCCAGCCACACCGTGGCCTACCTGCCGGGAGCCGCAGCGCCGGCGGGCACTGCCGTCACGCCGGGCACGGACGCCGCCGCAGCGCCGGCGGGCACCGCAGACCCCTCCGGACCCGGCCGGCACCTCGCCGTCGGCGACCCCGCGGCACCGGCCTGGCAGGCGCGCCCGGGCGGGGCGCCCGGTCCCGCTCCGCGCCGCCCCGCGTCGGCGACCGAGGCCGCCGTCGTGGCCGCGGCCCTCGGTGACACTCGCCTGCTCGTCGGCGACGCGGCGACCCGCTCCGCAGTGACCGCGGCGATCGGCACCGCCCCCCTGGTGCACCTGGCCACCGCCACCCAGGTGCGTGACGACGCGCCGCTGCTGTCCGCGATCCTGTGCGCGAACGGCGAGGCGGTGTCGATCTACGAGTTGATCGTCGGTCGCCTACACGCCGACCGGGTGGTGGTGAGCGCCTGCCACCCCGCCGGTGCGGGCAGCGAGGCGCTGGCTGTCGCCTCCGGGTTGCTCGGTGCGGGCGCGCGCGGTGCGGTGGTCACCCTGTGGCCCGCCGACGACCGTACGACGTGCGTGCTGATGGCCCGCTTCTCACGCCTGCTGCGCGGGGGCACATCCGGTCCGATCGCCCTGCAGGCAGCGCAGACCCACCTGCGGGCCATGAGCGACAGCGACGAGGCTGCCGAGTTCGCCGCCCTGCAGGCAGCGGCCGCGGACCCGGCGGTGGCAGCCGATCAGCTCGCCCCGCTGTCGCCTCCGACAGGCCAGCGGTTGACCGGCCAGGGGCCGACCGGCCACGTGCGTCCCGCCCGGGTGTGGGCCGGGTACTGCTACGTCGGACGCTGACTCCCACGGTGGTCGTGTGGCCCGGCGACTGCCCCGGGCGTGTGGCCCGGCGACTGCCCCGGGCGTGTGGCCTGGCCGGACGGCCACTTCCAGGGTGGTCGTGTGGCCCGGCGACTGCCCCGGGCGTGTGGCCTGGCCGGACGGCCACTTCCAG